>NZ_CATJGZ010000084.1:0-73802 GCF_949740115.1 Bacteroides sp. 41_26 | reverse complement strand
GGGGATAAAGAAAGAAATGGTAGTCTGCTCCTTAAAAGGATTGGGTATATTGGAATAAAGTTTGGCTTTCAGCTTTTCATCCAGCAATGAGTTTACATCTGATTGTTCATCTACAGCACCAATAGCAGATCTGGTTTGAACGATCTTAGATTGTCTTAATTCATCAATTTCGTTCTGCTGCTTATCTATTTCGTTTTGTTGTTCTTTGATGGCTTCCACTAATAGAGGAATAATTTCAGAATAAGCAATGGCTTTCTTTCCATTGGGTAATGTATAAACAGCTTCCGGGAATATTTCTTCCAATTCCTGAGCGATAAAACCGGACTTCTTTCTTTTCTTTTCAGCTTTTATCTTATTAACGATTTCAACCGGTACAGGAGACTGAGCGGATAAAGTATCTCTGGAAGAAACATCACTTTGAAGAGTGCTTGCAGTAGTTGATTCATCAGCCTGTTCCTTTAGCTTATAGGTAACACCTCTCATTTGTCTGATCGTATTCAGGCTATTGTTTATTGAACTTATATTTTCTTTATAGGATTCATCAGAAGCTGTCAATAAACTACCTTTAGAATAAACGTTTCCATCCCCGGTCACATAAAAAGTAAACTGGCCACTTCTTCTCACAACATAAGCCACATCGGTATCCCGGTTTGAATAAACTTTTATGACATCACCATAATCGTAGGGATACTTTGCATAAGCCATTAATGCAGATCTCTCCCCATAAGTATATATGTTAATATACTCAGGAGTATCCAGTTCTATAGAAGGATCGGCTCCAAGACCAATACCACCATCTTTATTTATTGTTATTCCATGTTTTGCTACTCCTCCAAAATTTAAATAGCCGTAATCTCCATTAGAATATAATTTAAAAAGAAGAGGATTGGTCAATGCGCTGTTATAAATAGTCAATCCGCCGGCAGTACCTGTTTTTCCAATATCCAGAAGGCTGTACTTGGGAGTAGTAGTACCAATTCCAACTTTACCATTTGAAAGCACTTTTAATTGTGCATGACTCGCTGAACAGCAGAAGAAAAGAATAATTGAGATGAAAATTGCATTGTTAGTTTTCATGAGTGTGTGTTTTTAAAGTTATTAATAATAGCAATAGTTTAGTCCTAATTTCTCCTACTTAGTTAGGATCATTCTTTTCACATCAATCACATTTCCATCAACGATCAAAGAATACAAATACATACCTGCCTCATTAATGAACCGGACACGCCGTTTTGCAAAATAATTGTCCCAGCTGCCAGGCGGTACTAAAAGTAAACCTCATCTATCTTGATACTTGATGCAATATAGACGTATACGGAATTCATCTGGTTCATAAATTGATTCTCTCATTAGTTACGCTTGCAAAAACATAGGATTTCATCAAGATAACCACCAAAGAGATACTTAATATTCTACATTTTTCCTCTTCAGAGCACAGGAAACTATATCCGATTTTTCTAAATCAACAGTAAAACAAGCATAGTCTACCTCTCCCAAAGATTCTTTAAAACTTAATTTGATGATATAAGTTCCTTTCTTTATATCATTAAGAGAGAATGATATATTTCTAAGGCAGATACAGTTTGCAGCTCCCTCTCCCAATTCATTCTCTGCAATAATAATTGAATCACCAATCAGTTCTGCAGAAACCTTTATACCTTGATAATCACAATTAGTAGACAAGTTCCTATGTTCTATCTGGAGGATATTAGCCTGCAATTTAGCATAAAAAATCTCCTCTTCATCTTCGATAGCAGTATATGCATTATTCAGACAGTTACTCCCTGTCAAACCTGTAACACACAACACTTCATTACCCGGCAGTTTCTCATTACCTGCTTTCTCATCATTTTTATCACATCCCATCATTATGACAGCAAATAGAAGTGCAAATAATAGTAGTAAATTTTTCATATTCAATCCCCGAGTTAATAGTCTACTAGTATAAAAGTATCATTACCTACAAATATAACAATAAATTCTTATATCCTATCATTATCTTACAAAAGACTTATTAGTTGATATTCATATCCGATCAGTATATTTAAAAATCTCGAATCGTTTCATACAGGCCCTATAAAAATCGATGTAAACCACGAAGGAGCTTTACTTTTAAGTATCCACCAAAGTCCCCATGAAAAACCAACAACTACAATAGGAATTAAAAAATACATAAAGATGAGTAAATAGGGTGACTGTAAATTCACCACTCGATACATAAACATAATAATCTTATATATCACCAGCGCATGAAAAGCAAAAATAAAAAAACTACTCTCTGACAAACTTGGATGAACAATCAATTTCCCCCTTTCAATAAATAAAGGTACAACAAAGAAAACTCCGATAATTCCTATAATAATTCCGGCATGATGAATATACATATTAAAACTTCCACCTTTTGTGAACATATCAATCAAAGCTACACACGGATAAATCACTGCTGCCCACATTCCATAATGCCTGGAAAAATTCAACAAGTTTTCTCCATTGATACTTATAATGGAACCAAGCATAAAAAAAAATGTAGAACTACATCGTGGAATAATGCCACCCACTTCTAAATTGAAAAACCAACACAAACCCACTATAACAATAATTCCCCATTGAAGATACTTAATAAGTAGTTTAATAATAGGAGAAAACAAAGCCAAAAGCATCAAATCACGTATAAACCACAAAGGAAAGTTTAAAGGTGATGAAGTCCCATCAAAGTCCCAAAATATACTACAGAAAGATTTTATTGAAAAATGAAACTCCTTAGCCGCCGAATAGTTACTAAGAAAAGGAGAATTCATTATAATTAAAATAAATAAGGCCATCACATTCCACACAACATATGGTATAAATAAAGTCCGAAAACGACGCTTGACCTTATTTACATAAGATAACCTCAAATTTTTAACACCATAAAAAAACAAAAAACCGGATATGATGAAGAACAAAGGCACACATACACGAGGTAGCACATCACTAAATAAACGAATGACACAATCAAACCAAAAAGGATTGATAACTCCACTATTTTGTCCCAACGTTATATTATCATGAATAAAAACCACTCCCACGATTAATGGAAAACGAAGCCACGTTATAGTATCAGATTGAAGCTTCTCTGAAAGATTGAATTTATCCATAGACAATATTTTTAAAAAAAAGAGTGACAAAAGATGTCTTAATATAATTCACTAAAAGTAATCTAAATATCCCTCCTCCAGTTTTCTTTTAGCATCCATATTTCAGACATCTTTTTAAAGTCATTCATAATTTAGAACTATTTCACTTTCATTGAGCTACCTTTTTCACACTTAAATCCACCTTTAAACTTAGTAATACCAGCAGCATCAAACACAACATTAGCATTATTACTGATTGTTACATTCTCAACTTCTATATTAGTACCGTTTATGATTTCATTAGCCTGTATTATACGATTCCGAACATAAACCGTTGTAGAAATTCCTCCCCATAAAGACAAACTATTTCCTAGTGAAGCTCCTATTGAGTTATATTGTGGCGTTTCAGTCTGCGTATCAGCAGTTCGAGCATATTGAAAGGCTTCCTGCATAGATACAACTCCATCACCATTTACATCAGCCTTTACTACCCCACCATCAGGTTTGATTCCTGCAACTGCACCGATCCAATGATAAACAAACTCATTATATGTATAATTGGGAGGCATTGCATAGGAGTTTTCATTAGCTGTACAAGCTGTTGCCAACACTCGTCCTTCACTAGACAAATCACTTATAAATCCTCCACTATGGCACTGCTCCATAACAATGCTAATCTGCCCTGCGTTAACTTTTTTCACTTCTTTAGCAAATTCTGCATCACTCATTGTTTCCCCCCAAAGATTAAGATAGACATTATCCCCTGAAGTTTGTCCTCCATGATCAGTTGTAAAAATAAAAAGGAAATCATTCGAGGTCATTTTTTGAGATAATGCATTAAAAACCAAAGCTATATTTGCTTTAGTCGCAGCATATTGAATATCATTAGTACCGTCTCCATCTAAGTCTAAAGGAGAAGAATCATAAGTCCCATTATTATGATGCCTGTCTGCTCCCGGATTAGTGCCATCTGACATTATAACAGAAATATGATCTCTTGAGTATCCATAAACTCTAATTAACGTTGAATAAATTGCCGAACAATCATTCCAATATCTAACCCAATTGTTGTAAGAATCAGCACCTCCACTTATAATTACAGCATAACAATTTGAAGCTTGACCGTTTACCCGCAAACTCCCTATATTCTCAAAATTAAATAAAGATCCTTCTGGTACATTTGGATATTCAGTTAACATAACCCATTCTTTCAAATCTTTTGGAGGATTTACTGCAGCAATTGAACTCAACTCACCGGTACTTTTGTCTACAAATAAAAACCGACACTTATGAGACCAGTTTGAGTAAGGTAATTCATCCACAAAATACACCCATGAATTTTTCTGAGGAATAGCTAAAGTTGTTCCTGACAATGTAGTAATTTCACCATTAGTACGTACCATGGAAGGTGCCTCCATGTACAGCCAATAGTAATCACTAATATTTTTATTCATATATTCATCCACAATACCACCAGCCTCAGACTGCGTCACTTGCGATTTGGCAGACAAAGACAATAATATAGCAAAAAATATTATTATTATCCTTCTCATAATTCCACCTATTTAGTTAAAATCATTCTTTTCACATCAATTACCGTACCATCAACAATCAAAGAATATAGATACATACCTGCTTCTAATTGACTACCCTCTATGGTAACAGCCCCCATCCCTCTTTGGGATAAAACAAATTGATTAATTTGTTTACCGTTCATATCATAAATAAGCAGACTTGCGTTTTGTGTATTTTGTGGAATAGTATATTTGATTACAGTATTATCCTTAAAAGGATTAGGAGCATTTTGAAACAGTTCTGATTTTATATCTCCAATAGAATTATCTTCTACACTCTCATCTATTGTTGCACTTCTTGAAACGGAACTTTGGTTCCCAGACTTCAGTTTCTGAATCTCTGCTGTCAGCTCCTGAATAGATTGCACAAGTAGTGGCACCATCTCAATATAATTAATGCTTAATTCACCTTGTGTATTCTCATATACTAAATCAGGATATACCAGCTGTAAATCTTGTGCCACAAAACCATAATGTGCTTTAGAATAGGCTTGTAATTCCTCTGTTGTAGGTGCAGGAAAAACAGTTAACGTATCAGCATCTCCCATAGCTAAAGGAGCTATACGCGTATTCGGCTGACTCAAATTATATTGAACAGCATTTAATAAACTCAATTTATCAACAACTTTTTCATTTGGAGTAGAAACTTCTGACAATGCCATCACATTTTGTCGTAAAGAAGTGGCTGAAGCAGTCAATACTTGTCCATAAATACTACCAGTAACACGAACATCACCCCTAAAATATCCGGCATAACGTCCTGGAACATAATCACCATAATCTGTTTCAACAGAAGAGCCATATATCCCAGCACCATTTAAAGTACCTGCTAAAAGTCCACAAACGCCCCAATTATACCCTCCAGTTGAATTTCCAGCACGTCCCATCACTCCATAAGAACGACCGCTATTTAACGGAGAACCAGTCAAAGCTATACCTTGTAAGCCCACAGTATATTTAGATGAAAATGGTACTGAATATCCTTTAACTCCTAATCCCCATGACGCAGAAGGAACTACAGTACGCTCCACACAGATACCTGTATTTTTTGAGAAAACAAACAAATCCACATCTGGCTCTCCAACCCCATTTACAGCAAATGAAGATAAAGGAGTTGCATCGCTTTTTACAATAATATTACCATTAGAGTTAACAGTTAATTGCGCAAATACTGATGTACAGGCAAATACTGCATATAAAAAACAAATTCCTTTTCTCATAATCTTAAATTTTAAAGTTATACATCATTATAACGAGAATTCAGCCCATAAAGCAGTAGCATCCCCCGTAACATCCAATCGATAATCACCAGCCTCTTCTGCATCTAAGTTTATAAATACCACCTCCGGCGTAGCAAAATTCTCAGAATAAACAACCTCGCCTGTAGAAGCATTAACTACTGTAATAATAACATCTTTAATGGAAGACGAAAAGTCAAGACGCATCGTTTTCTCACACATGAAAGCCTTAACAGGAGTAAGGGCTGGACTACGCAGTATTTTATCGTCACCAGAATTTGTAGAGTGCCCTCTTAAAGGAATCGAATACCATACCAGCCCATTCGTTACATCATCATTTAGAACTTCTTCAGCCGCAACCGGCTGGCTATACAATGCAGTAGAAATAATGAATAAAAAAAAGAATAATTTTGCCATAATATTATTTGTTTTATATTTACTGTCAAAATTACACGATTTATTCATAAATCAGGGTATAATACATGTGTAGTTATTTGTTAAAGCACAAACCAACAAATAGCTGATTTACAACAAATTAACAAAATAAGCAAAAATAGATAAGTGTAATTTACATGAATACTCCTTCAAATTCAATCAATATGCCTTAATAAAAGCCTCCAAAGATGAAGAAGTATCTAACTCAATTCTTTCAATCACCAGATCACGCCGCTTATACATCATATTAATAGTACGGTCACAAAGACAAGCAATATCCGAATATTTAAATCCCATTTTCAGTAAACAACAAAAGTGAATATCATCTTTCTTCAACATAGGAAATTGATCGGACAACCTTATGGTAAAGTTATTAGTAACATCATCTAACTCTGATATTATCTTTCCCCAAAGCTTAATATCTATCATTTCTTTTGATCCTTTCTCATCCTTATTTCTCTCTATCATTAAGGTCAAGCTCTTAAAGACGGGAAGAGCATGAATTAGTTTATCAAGCAAATTGTCTCTCTCAGCATATACCGTTTTTAATTGCCTATCCAACACATAGATCTTCGCTTTATCTCCTTCACACTGCCCTATAAGTTCGTGCAAACGTTGTATCTCAGCCAATTTATTATTAAAAAGTTCTTTCATCGAAGATCGCTCTTCATTCAATTGCATGAGCCTCTTATGATATTTTTGTCGTTTATATACAAAATAAATCAACGATAATAACAATATAGTAACAATGAAAGAAAGAGCGAACCATTGCCACTTTGCAAGAGATTTATACTGAATAAGATAACGTTGGTGTATCATTCTTTCCAGACTCTTAATTGTCTTTACCGGATAAGATAAAGTGGAAGCCAAATTATCATAAACAAGGCAAGAGTCTTTCCATTGAAGCGATTGAAGCAAAAGCCCTTTCTCTGCTGCTATATCACTAAGAAGCCTATATGCCCAGTACTTTGTATGATAGTTAGGCGAAAGCAAACTTTTCTTTAAATAGATGTTTGCAGAATCATTTTGACTCAAATGATAAAAAGCATCACCCAAGATTAAACAAGCATCCATCTTTTTAATAGAATCCGACTGAGTAGGAATATATTCTCGCCCGAGTTGTATAGCATCATCATATCGTTCCATATTACTATATAAAAATAACAACGAATTAATAGCAGCTCGTTTTACGGATATGTGATCATTGTTTTTTGTAAGTTCAAGTACTTTCAACAACTTTATTTCAGCCTCTTCATAATATTCTTTTCCTTTATGTATACCGATATCAGCTCGATTAACCAACACTAATGCCCAATACAAAGAATCTCCCTTCAGCATCGCTACTTCTTCTGCCCTCTGATAATAAGAATCGGCTTCATCAGGTAAATCATGTTCTTTCAAAAGATACCCTAAATTAGCAGCAGACAAACAGATAAAATCAGAATCCTTCACACCCTCCGCCAATTGTAAAGCAATCAAGAATTCACCTACAGAAGCAGATACACTATCCATATCCTGATAAACCCGGGCCAAATAATAATGAGCTTTCATTCGCAAAACATCATTATTTCCCGAATCATAATAGTCCACTACTTTATACATCACTGAATCAGTGGTGTGTTTTATGTAATTCTTGTCTTTGGCTTGCGTTAGCAATAATGCATAATATGCCCTGCCTGCCCGTAAAAGTGTATCTGTATTGTCAATATTTTCAAGTAATAAAAGAGCACTATCGGGGTGGTTTTCCATCAGTGAATCAGCATATTGCAATACAGCAAGTTGATTATTACCACCAGAAAAGTGACAAGAGGATAAAGATAACCCTATCAGGGCAAACAGAATAGCACGTCGTATAAAATGTGTCATAGATGCAAATATAGAAAACCTTTAGTTATTTAAAGATAAATGCCTAAGAATATATTCTTTAAGGGTATAAATTTATATACTTGAAAAGAAGGTACAAGAGCCTATCTACAAGTATGAATACAAGAGTTTAAGTTTCAAAACATCCGGATGTTATCATACACAACATCCGGATGTTATAAATCAGCACATCCCCATGTTTTTATTCAAAACATCCGGATGTTTTGAATCTATCTCATAAAGAAGATATACATAAGAAGAGTACATCTTATAGTTATAAAGAACAGTTGTTTTACATAACAGAGATACATAGAAGTATAACGCTTAAAACAACCTGATCCTACCCTATAGCATTCTCAATATATTTCGATGGTGAAACATGATAGAACTCCTTGAACTTCTTTCCAAAATACTTGGCATCACAATAGCCTACCATTGTTGCTACCTCTGTAACGCTGTATCGCTGCGTGGCAAGTAAGGCTCTGGCTTTATCCATCTTAAAAGCAAGTATATAGTTTTCGGGGGCCTTCCCTATAATATCCGTCATCTTGCCATAGAATTTAGTACGACTCATCCCCATGTCTGCACTCAGCATTTTAATTGTATACTTCCTTTCAAAAAGGTTTTCCTCCAGGAATTTTTGTACCTTATCCATAAACAGAGCACTGTCATCATTCTTCACTGTTATTTCAGAAAGAATGGCAGATGAATTCTCTGCCAGAAGCTTTCTGAGCTGTTCACGCTGTAAAGTATGCCTGGCAATGAGCATCCGGATGTCTGCTTTGAGCCTGCAAATATTAACCATACGTCGTTCCAGTTTGTCGGCACCACAACGGGTGTGGGTGAGATAACTTTCATTATCATCGGAGTTTATCAGGAGAACGACAGGGATATTAATCATACTGATATCCGACTTTATCCGGGAACAAAGCTCATCCCCATACGTACCATCAATAGTTTCATCAATAATAATAACATCCGGCATGGATTGATCAAAGAAAGAGAAAACCTGTTCCGGCTTTTCAAGAGTTGTCATCCGAAAAGATACCGAGAGAGTTTCATTCAGATAATTGCTTAATTCTTTATCGGCCATCACCAGTAGAACATACGGAGCTTTATTGGATCCGAGCGATAACTTTACATCATCAACTTCATTATTATTAGAACAAATAGCTTTATCACTTTTCTGTACACAATTCTTCGCCACCGGATGTTTCGTTATATTACAATTTAAAGGAACGACTATTTGAAAAGTAACTATTCGTCCACGACTATTTACTATCAGTTTTCCGCCATGCAAGTGGATTATCTTTTTTATAAGCCGAAGACTTCCGTAACAATGTACTAATCCCAGTCCGGAGATTGGTGCAAACACTCTTTTTTCTTTATTGTCACACTCTGGACAGTTGGTTATTTGCAGACTCCAGCAATCAGCAAGGTGAGATACTCTAATATTTATACAACCACCACAAGGTGTAATATCAATTATCTTGTTCAGAAGACACTGAAGAGCAGCAGTCATAGCAATTTCATTCACCTGACAACTGAGATAATTGAAACTCTTACTGACATTTAATTGTATCCGGTGCATATTGGCATATACACGGCATTGGTCAGTAAGCAGAGTCAGATACGTGTAAAGTTCAAACTCAGTAGTAGTAAAACCAGAATGCATTTTTTTCTCCATAGCATTCAATGCAATAATATTTTTATGACAATCCATGACATAGTTAGTGTGTCCAAGTGCCCGTTTTACTTTTTTTGATGCAGATTCAGAGATATTGTCAGAGGTAACATCCTCCAGCAGGTTCTGTATAAGTGTCATTGGAGTCTGTGCCTTATCAATTATACCCAATGAAATTCCTAACTTTTCATGGGAAAGTAATTCTTTATTATGTACTATCCTATTATAGGTCATTAGGGAGATAAGTATTCCTATCACCAGCGCTTCAAGGGGATAAAACCATAAAGCAGACCATAAAGATTCAACAATAATGGAAACTGTCGGATGTTGATCTGTAAGATATTCCTCCCCTTCCAGTTGAGCAGAGGATAGAGAACCAGGATATGCACCACCATATCTTGTACTCTGCAAAACAAATAGTAAAAATATAAAATGAAGTCTCATGTGATTAAGTAAATATTAAATTATTTATTCCTTAAGAAAGCTATGATCTCCTGTTCTTCTATTATCTAAAGATGATTTATTCATAGCCTTCCAATGCAAGTATATGGCTTTTTACACAGCCGGATTGGGTACTATCTTTCAAAATATATAGGTAATATTTATCAGGGAGATTTTTTTGTGGTAATTAAAAAAATGCAAGGAATGTGTAGAATAGGTCAGTAAAAATGATCTAAATCCGAAAAAATGTATCCGGATGAATCAAATTTAAAATTACGACTAATCGATGGGACAGAGTATGGAATACAGGTGGAATTTTATGTTAAAGGAGGGTATATTATATCATTGTTTATCAAGCAAATACCAATAATAAAATCAATGATATTATGTAATTATATCCAAATGAGATCTTGTGTTTATACTTGAATACTTTCAAATTATCTCTTAAAAAAGAAGAGAGCCGCCTTCTATAGCCTATGGCATAGAAGAGCGGCTCTCTATAAATAAATAGCTGTAAAGCTACGCTGATTACAAACCGAAAGCGGCTTTTACTTTGTCTACATAGTCCAGTTTTTCCCAAGTGAAGAGCTCTACTTCAATAGTCTTAGTGGGCTGATAACGAGAAGAGAAAGTTTTGGTTACTACACGGGGTTCACGTCCCATATGTCCATAAGCAGCAGTTTCGCTATAGATAGGATTACGTAACTTCAAACGTTCTTCAATAGCCTTCGGACGAAGATCAAATAATTCGTCAATCTTTTTAGCTATTTCACCGTCACTCATCTTCACATTACTGCGTCCGTAAGTATCTACATAAATGTTGATAGGGCGAGCCACACCAATAGCATAAGACACTTGCACGAGCATTTCGTCGGCCACACCAGCAGCAACCAGATTCTTAGCAATATGACGGGCAGCATAAGCAGCACTACGGTCTACTTTGCTGGGATCCTTGCCAGAGAAAGCACCACCACCGTGTGCACCTTTACCACCATAGGTATCTACAATGATCTTACGCCCAGTAAGACCTGTATCGCCATGAGGACCGCCGATAACAAACTTACCGGTTGGATTCACATGATAAATGATATTGTCATTAAACAAAGCCAATACGTCTGCATGATGAATAGAAGCAATCACACGAGGCATCAGTATCTCGATAACATCTTTACGGATGATAGCAAGCATCTCTTCATCAGCCTTCAACTGAGCCTCTGCAGAGTCGTCTGCCGGCTGGATAAAGTCGTCGTGCTGGGTAGATACCACAATTGTATCAATGCGTACGGGTTTGCCGTTGTCATCATATTCAATAGTCACCTGGCTCTTGGCATCGGGGCGGAGATAGGTCATTTCCTTCCCTTCGCGACGAATATCTGCCAAAACGAGCAGGATACGATGTGCCAGATCAAGAGAAAGCGGCATATAATTTTCTGTTTCGTTAGTAGCATAACCAAACATCATTCCCTGGTCGCCTGCACCCTGATTCATCGGGTCTTCGCGTTCTACGCCACGGTTGATATCGGCACTTTGCTCATGAATAGCAGAAAATACACCACAGGAATTACTTTCAAACATGTACTCACCTTTGGTGTAACCGATTTTCTTAATTACTTCACGTGCTACAAGCTGCAAGTCAATGTATGCACTGGTTTTCACTTCTCCCGCCAGTACTACCTGTCCGGTAGTTACCAAGGTTTCGCAAGCTACTTTCGAACTGGGGTCAAATGCCAACAGTTTGTCAAGTACAGCGTCCGATATTTGATCGGCCACTTTGTCGGGGTGTCCTTCAGACACCGATTCGGACGTGAATAAATATCCCATTTCAATTAAAAATTAAAAGTTGAAAATTGAAAATTAAAAATCAAATGAGAAAAGACAGGATGAGTAGGGGAGTGCCACCCGGCACACAGAAAGGAATGTTGTTTTAGCATTTTTTTCTGTGGTTGCAAGCTACTCAAATCTTTCCACATTTCATTTCGGACACAAAGGTAGAGATTATTTCTGATTAATTACTAACTTTGGTCCATATTAACATCATTTTCGTATGAAGAAGAGAATAAAAAGAGTACTTATTTTGTTGGCATACATCGGAGTAACGATAGGAATCTATTATGTCATTTGCATGCTGATGCACAAGCCATTTACAGAGCTGCATTATCTATATGCAGCATTAATAGGCTGCATCGCCTATCTGCCTCAGTTTATTGCGGAGAAAAAGAAGAAGTAAAAAGTTGTTTCATTGTTTTGTGAAGCACAGGATGCATCACATCGGGAGCAATCTCCGCCAGAGGTTCCATTACAAACCGGCGTTCGGTCATTAGAGGGTGGGGGAGGATCAAGCCTTCTTCATCCATAATTGTATCGCCATAAAGCAGCAAATCGACATCTATAAGCCGATCTGAATATACTCCACCCATAGACTTACTTGTACGCCCTAACTCCCGTTCTATCGCCTGAGTTTCCTTCAATACCTCCAAAGGCCGGAGAGGGGTCTCTACACAAACTACAGCATTCAAAAAACTATTATCAGAAGCAAATCCCCAGGGAGCAGTCACATAAAAAGCGGAAAGGGAAACAATCTTCCCTATCCGCTCTTCTATTTTTTGTACAGACATCCGGAGATTCTGCTCTTTATTTCCTAAATTAGTTCCAAGCCCCAAATAAACCATGATAATGAGTGATTAGCGATGAGTGATAAGTGATTAACGATTAGCGATGAGTGATAAGCATACGCCGCATGGCACTAATCACTTATCACTAATCACTAATCGTTATTTTCCTAGTCTATAATCAACATTGCATCCCCATAGGTACCAAAACGGTAGCCTTCCTTCATTGCCACATGATAAGCATCCATTACCTGGTCATATCCACCAAAAGCGGCTACAATCATCAACAGGGTAGACAATGGCATATGGAAATTAGAGATCATCGCATTGGCTACTGTAAATTCATACGGTGGGAAAATAAACTTATTTGTCCAGCCTTCGTATTCCTTCAGATGTCCGTCTGTGCTTACAGTACTCTCGATGGCACGCATTACAGTAGTACCTACGGCACATACATTTCTGCCCAAATCTTTGGCACGATTCACCGTTTTTACAGCTTCGCCGGTAACAAACATCTGCTCCGAATCCATTTTATGCTTGGTAAGGTCTTCTACGTCAATATCACGGAAGTTACCCAAACCGGCATGCAATGTGATATAAGCAAAATCAATGCCTTTTATTTCCATCCGTTTCATCAATTCACGGCTAAAATGCAAACTGGCAGTAGGCGCTGTTACAGCTCCTTCGTTCTTTGCAAAGATAGACTGGAAGCGTACCGCATCTTCTTCTTCTACCGGACGATTAATGATAGAGTGGGGCAGCGGGGTTTCGCCCAACGCATAGAGTGCTTTCTTAAACTCGTCATGAGGACCATCATACAAGAAACGCAGCGTACGCCCACGTGAAGTGGTATTATCGATTACTTCGGCCACCATTGAATCATCGTCACCAAAATAAAGTTTATTACCGATACGGATTTTACGGGCCGGATCTACCAATACATCCCACAGACGAAGTTCTTCATTCAGCTCGCGCAATAAGAACACTTCAATACGTGCACCGGTTTTCTCCTTATTACCATACAAACGAGCCGGGAATACCTTCGTGTCATTGAAAATAAACACATCCTTATCATCAAAATAATTCAAGACGTCTTTAAACATCTTATGTTCAATCTCACCCGTTTTACGGTGGAGTACCATTAAACGCGATTCATCTCTGTACTTCATCGGATGCAGAGCTATTTTATCCTCTGGTAACTTAAATTTAAATTGTGACAGTTTCATATCTATTCTCCTTATTACGTTAATTATCTTCTGTTATTTCAATCTCTTGCTGGTCTATCCAGTCTGCAAAGCGTTCGGGATCAAGACAATCCTCCAATCTAACCTCACCTACGCGGGTACGAACCAATCCTGTCAGATGGGCACCGCTATGAAGCGCTTCACCAATATCACGGGCCAATGCACGAATATACGTTCCCTTACTACAAACCACCCGGATCTTTATCTCCATCTTCTCCAAATCACATGCCAGTAACTCTATCTCGTCAATGGCCAGCAATTTAGGCTTCAATTCGACCTCTTGCCCTTTACGTGCCAAATCGTAAGCACGGGCACCATCTACTTTACAGGCCGAGAAAGCCGGAGGAATCTGCTGAATCTCTCCCAAAAACTGCTTCAATGCTTCTTCGATCTTCTCACGGGTTATATGCTCCGTGGGATAAGTTGCATCTATCTCATGCTCCAGGTCATAAGACGGAGTAGTAGCCCCCAATTGTATGGTAGCAATATACTCTTTAGTATGATACTGAAACTCTTCTATTCTCTTAGTCGCCTTACCTGTACATACAATCATGACTCCCGTAGCCAGAGGATCTAACGTACCTGCATGCCCCACTTTCAATTTCTTTACTTTCATCCTCCGGCAGATGTGATAACGTATGTGGCCTACCACTTTAAACGATGTCCATCCCAAAGGTTTATTGAAAAAAAGTACTTCTCCTTCTTTAAAATTCATTAAGCAATCTCTAAATTATATCCACACATCAACAGCACTAAAATTGTTCCTCCTACGATAATACGATACCAACCGAAAGCTTTGAATCCATACTTTGTAACAAAACTAATAAAGAACTTAATAGCCAGCAACGCCACTATAAAAGCAACGATATTACCAATGATCAAGGCAGACATATTGTTCATTAAGACTTCTGTTCCGCCATCCAAAAAAAGTTTCAGCACCTTATATCCGGTAGCCGCAAACATAGTAGGAACAGCTAAAAAGAAAGAAAATTCGGCAGCATCCTTTCGTGTCATCTTCTGGGCCATTCCACCCACGATAGTAGCCATTGAACGGGAAACACCCGGTATCATAGCAATGCACTGGAACAATCCGATATTAAATGCTTTCTTTTCCGTCATCTTAAAGTTCTTGTCACTTTTAGAAAATATTTTGTCACAAAACAGCATAAATATACCACCTATCACAAGCATTACAGCTACCACTACCACGCTTTCCAACAATGCATCTATTTCGTCACTAAACAATAGGCCAAGAACTGCCGCAGGAATAAATGCCACCAAAAGCTTCCAGTAAAAATCAAACTTATGCAGAAAGCGTTTAAGGGCTGAAGTACCCTCAGGCAATGGAGTATGATTTAAACGGAAAAAACGTTTCCAGTAAAGGCAAACTACCGAAAGAATAGCACCAAACTGAATAATTACCGTAAACGCTTTTACAAATTCGGTACTTTCCACCCCTAACAAAGCCTGTGTTATAATCATGTGTCCAGTGGAGGAAACAGGCAAAAACTCAGTCAATCCTTCTACAATAGCAATAATAATAGTTTGTATCGTCGTTAAATCTCCCATACTTATTCTTCTATTTTGGTTTTAGGTTTGCGCAACACTGCGTATATCATAAAAATAAAGCCCAGGAAGCAAACTACCGGTGCCACTTTTATTCTTCGTACACTGAAAATATCCGGTTCAAAAACGGTCTCTGTAGAAGAAGGCCCCGTCATAAGGATAAAACCAATAATTACTACCGCCATTCCGATAGCAAGTAAAATGAAATTGGTCTTGTCAAAGGCAAATTTTTGTTTGTCAGCCATAATGTTATTTACTATTTACGATTTACAATTTACGATTGAAATTACACGTTGTGTTATATGTAATACAGCGTACTGGCTTTCATCCTCAAGTATTTATTGATGGACAAATAGGCACACAAGAACGTAATTACGACACCAAATATCAATACCGAACCAGAAACCAGCAACATCACTTCAGGAGTTATCACACGAATCAGTTCCGGTTCATAAGATACCAACCAATAGGCAGTTCCCATCAGGATAGCATCGGCCATGATACCTGCCAACACACCACTCCATATATTCCGTCGTAAAAACGGACGACGGATAAAGCCCCAACTGGCTCCCACTAACTTCATGGTATGAATGAGGAAGCGCTTGGAATAGATAGCCAAACGTATGGTATTATTAATCAATGCGAAAGAAATAAGAGCCAGTACCACTGCCAGAGCAAGCAGTACAAGACTGATATTCCGTATATTATCGTTCACCAAATCAATTAATTCGCGCTGATAGAGTACGTCTTGTATATTGGTGTTCTTCTTTATCATTTTCTCTATCTTGGCAATACTATCGGAATTAGCATAATCAGAGTGTAGTTTGATTTCAATAGAAGCAGTAAAAGGGTTATAACCCAGGAACTCTTCCGGATCAGTACCCATGGCTTCACTCTGCTCTTTCAAAGCTTGTTTCTTTGATATGTATTCTGTCTGCTTCACAAAAGGTTCTTTATCCAGCTTCTTCTGCAACTTCAGAATATCAGCCTCTTTCATATCATCACTGATGAGAACTGAAAAATTAATATTTTCGCGGACATAAATAGAAAGATTATGCGCCCCCAGAACAAAAAACACAACGAGTCCTAACAACAACAATACCAACGTAGTACTGATACTGGACGTTATGAATTGCATGTCGAAATAAGACACCGAATTATTTTTGTTTTTATTCTTCATCAGCGTTTTTTTCTAAATACGTAAATCATAGAACTACTTCTCTCTTTCTTCGTTAAGGTACCAAGCCATGCCATTGCTCCTACCCACATACCCTTCATAAAAGGGAAAGAACTACCCCGGTGCTTTTCACTCAACATTGATACATAAAATGCATCAAACGGCATCGGATGGCGTGCTGCCATAATAAACCCATGTTTGGAAGCAAATTGCTGTATTGTAACCGGAGTGAAATGCCATAAGTGGCGGGGTACATCATACGCCGCCCAATATTTGCCATACTTACCGGCATCATACGAAGAGCAGTTGGGTACAGCCACAATAAGAACACCTCTGTCTGATAAAAGCTCCCGGAGACGTTCCCAGGTTTCATCAAGATGCTCCAGATGTTCCATCACATGCCACAAAGTAATCACGTCAAATGAACCCGCTTCGAACTCCTGCAATTCTTCTTCCGCCTTCACATCCAGTCCGAAATGCTCTTTGGCAAACATACGTGCCTGAACATTCTTTTCGATAGCTTCCACTTTCCAGCCACGTTGCTCCATTGTCGAAGCAAAATAGCCTGTTCCTGTACCGATGTCAAGTAAACGCCCCGATTTGCGATGAGACTCTTTGGCCACAAGACGTGCTTTCTTACCCAACATGTACTTACGTACCTGATGGTAAATAGCATTCATCACTCCTTTTTTTGTATCAGAATGGGAAATATAATCGGGAGTTTCATAATAGCGTTCTATTTCTGCTTCTACAGGCACACCCTGTGTGAAAGTAAATCCGCAGTCCTCACAGGAAAGCACATCAAACTGTTCACCCGATGCATAGAAATCCGTACAAGTCATGACACGCTTCAAGTGCGTGCCACCGCATAGCGGACAAGCATTTATAGAGAGTTTATTCATTGATTATTGCCATAAATTAAGTGCGGCATTGAGTCACAAGACCGCACTTCACCCGAATTTGGTGCAAAGAAACAAATAAAAAGTGATGTAAGGTAGTTTCTTTGAGGTCTTTTAACAGATAATGCAATCCAAATGCAATATGCTTATAAAAAGTTTATTCCTCTGATACACTACACACAGGTAAAATCAGTATCAGCATGACGAATATTAGATTTTTTATTTAACTTCGTAGCCATATTCAACCAGAATACCTTAATAAGTTTAGACATGGAAAAGATAAACAAAGAAATAGTTTTATTACTTATCAACGGTAGTCATTCGGCCTTCTCCAAAATATACGTAAAGTGTCACCGGCAATTTTTCCTGCTGGCATTACGCTATCTGAAATCAAAAGAAATGGCAGAAGATGCGGTGCAATACTCATTTATGAGACTGTGGGAAACCCGCACGCAGATCGATGTAGAACAAGGAGTGGAACCTTACCTATACGGTATCCTTAAAAATCACCTGTTAAATACATATAAGTTTCATCAGCTGACTCTTGAAAAAAAAGAGGAAATCATACTGGGAATGCCGCTTTTTGAAGAAGAGAATATTACACAAACCCTGTACAGAAAACAGCGTGACGAAGCTATACAAAAAGCCTTAGCCCAGTTACCACCTCAAAAACGCCGTATTTGCCAAATGAAAATCTTCGAAGGCTTATCCAATGCCGAAATAGCCGAACAACTTAATATTACCGTCAACACCGTAAAAGTATCTTATTATAAAGCTATATTGTCATTGCGTGAAAGCCTGAACGAAAAAGATTTCATCTGTATTTGCATGGTATTGCTTAGTGCCTCCTTTTCCTAAACTATAACCACACCCTGATTTGTTTATAAACGTTAAATATCAAAAATCGGGTAATACTTTTCTTCACTACGATTTTACTCTATATACAAGGCGAAAGTAAAGAGTATTTTCTCATTACAACCTAAAACTAATAAAATGACAACAGAAAACCACTACCCAATCACGGACGAAGATATCCGGCTTTATTTATGTGATGCTTTGTCACCGGAGCGACGGGCTGAAATACGTCGCTGGTTCGGTACTGAAGAAGGACAACTTTATTTATCTGAAGTAATTGATGAAGATGTTGCCCGTATTCTGATGGGCGAGGAACTGCAAAGCTCAGAAACCATAAAAATACAGCCACTTTGTATACCAGACCCGGTAGAAAAAAACAAAAAACATCTTCCAACAACCATCGGAAGATGGTTACGCCATGTCGCAATATGGATCCCTGCTATTTTATTATTAGCCGCCGGAGGATACGTATATTACAATCAAACACAATCACCCCGATTTGCCGAAATATACGTTCCTAAAGGAGATATGCAGACAATTATCTTTCAGGACGGAACTAAAATTATCCTGAATGCCGACTCCCGCCTAAAGTATACCCCCGGTTTCAAATTATTTAGCCGGGAAGTGGAGCTGGAAGGAGAAGCCTACTTTGAAGTAGCCAAAAATAAAATCCGCCCATTTACAGTACACACCTCAGGAATTGACATAAAAGTACTGGGAACAAAATTCAATGTAAAAGCATACACCGATGAATCGGATATTACTACCACTCTAAATCAGGGTCATGTCCGGGTAAGCGATATCCGGGGAAAAAGCCTGGAACTGTTTCCGGGAGAACAAATTATCTATGAAAAGAAAAACGGGACAATGCATAAGCATTCTCTTGAAAATGTGTCGGACTATTCAGGCTGGAAGACAAACAGCCTATACTTCACAGACACTCGCCTTGATGATATATCCAAAGAATTATCCCGCAAATTCAACAAAGAAATTGTGCTGATGGATCAGTCTCTGGAGAATTCAATATACACAATATCATTTAATAACATGCCTCTGGATTCAATTCTGGAAGATTTAACACGCATTTCTCCGATTAGATATGAAAAGATCAACGACAAGATATTAATATACAAGAGAAAATAAAAAAAGGTAGCCAATAAAGGAATAGGGCCCTTCCATTGACTACCAATTTTATTCATATGTAAAATTCAAAACAAAAGTATGAAAATTTTGCCAGTTTTTATCAGAAAACGAATGATAAAGATTCGATTTTTTAATATTCTTAAAAAAGAATCACATTCATTCGTTCTAAAAGTCACAGTAGCGATACTATTCCTCTTCAACACTGGAATACTTTGCGCTCAAAAGGTTTCGGTACGGTACAAAGACGTACCCTTAAAAACCGTACTAAATGATGTTGCCAAACAATCTAAACTCCGCCTGGCATACAGCGGCAGTTTTACGGATTTGTCAGTGAAGGTTTCGGTACAGGCATCTGCAAAAGATGTAAAAGAAGTACTTTCCGAGTTAACTCAAAAAACAAATGTAAATTTTGAAATACGGAACGGAAGTATCTACATTTTTTTGAAAGAACCTCCCCAAAAAGAAAAAAAAGAGAAAGCAAACTTCTCGTTATCCGGAACCGTTTATGACGAAAATAATCTCCCTTTGATAGGTGTCAACGTCCTGATCAAGGGTTCCACCAAAGGAACAAGCTCCAACATGGACGGAGAATTCACCATTACAGCGGAGAAAGGGGATATTCTCGTATTGTCATATCTGGGGTACACTTCGAAAGAGTTAATAGTAAAAGGGAAAGAACCGATACGGGTAGTCATGTCGGAAGATACCAAAGTTCTTTCAGAAGTAGTAGTAATCGGATACGGCGCAGTCCGCAAAACAGATGTGACAGGAGCTATCTCCAGTATTAAAATGGATGAATTAAGTGTCACTACACCAACACTCGAGCAAGCATTGGTAGGGCATGCTGCCGGTGTTGAAATTAAACAGACATCCGGAAGCCCGGGTGAAGGTTTATCACTGCGTGTTCGTGGAGTAGGTTCTATCAATGCCGGTTCAGAACCACTGTATGTAGTTGACGGATTCCCCACATCAAAAGATGTATATATCAACCCGAACGATGTGGCTTCCATCGAAGTTCTGAAAGATGCAGCATCAGCAGCTATCTATGGTTCACGTGCAGCCGGAGGCGTTGTTTTAATAACAACCAAAAGAGGTACAAACAGCGGACGGGCAAAAGTAGAATATGATTTTCAATACGGTTTTCAACAGGTAGATCACAAAATAAAAATGCTGGACGCTTACGGCATGCGCGATTTTTCAATAGAAAGTGCTAATAATGCTTATCGTGACTGGTGTACCAAAAACGGGAAGGAATACAGTCCGCTACATAATAACGAGTACCGTATGTCTGTTGCCGGAGCAACCAGTGGAAAGATTTTCCAGATACCGGATATCTTTTTCAATTTCGAAACAGGACAACCCATTGAACCGGCTTATAATACAGACTGGCAGGATGCCATATTCTCCACAGCTCCCATTATGAAGCACAATCTGAATATTACCGGTGGCAATGACCGGGTAAAGTATATGGCCAGTGCCGGATATCTGGAACAAGACGGTATTATCGCACCATCTTATCATCACCGGTTTACGACGCGCTTCAACATTGACGGTAAACTGACCGACCGTTTGAGTATAGGAGTCAACACCGCAGCCTCCTATACCAAAAACCGAATCGTACAGGCAGAAGGACGTCATTACAATGACGGTATCATTATGAGTGCCCTCGTGATGTTCCCGCAATTCCCGGTATATAACACAGATGGTTCATACGCTGTCGATCAGCAGATGCAATATGCAAAAAAATATTCCATAGCACCGGCTGAAAATCCGGTTGCCCTGGCACATGAGATTGAAGATTTCCAAAAAAGATATATGTCATCCGTCTCGGGATATCTGGACTTGGAAATCGTAAAAGGCCTAAAAGCAAAGATCTATTCCGGAATGCAATATATATCCCAGACAGAAAGTTATTATCGCCCCTCAACAGTAGGAGGTACCATTATGAATACTGACGGCACAACGGCCGGTAGCGGATATGTGGGTGATCAGCGGCTTTCAAGGGCTTCTTACAGTACACAAACCAATCTTGACTGGATATTGGAAGCAACCCTTAATTACAACCGTACCTTCGGAGATCATGGGATAAACATTTTAGGAGGTTACTCTATGCAGGAAAAAGTATATGATAACTCTTCCATTGGTGCCCGCAACTTTGTAGATGATACGATTCGGGAATTAAGTGCCCATGGAACTGCTCCCGGAGACAGTTGGGGAGATACTGATAAATTCGATTGGGCCATGATGTCTGTATTCGGGCGTGTAGTGTACTCATGGAAGGACCGTTATACATTTACCGGCTCTCTGCGTGGTGACGGTTCATCCCGCTTTGGAAAAGACAATCGATGGGGAATGTTCCCATCCGTTGCTTTAGGTTGGAATATATCCAATGAGGATTTCTGGACGAATCACATCGGAGAAAATTTCGGAGCAAAATTAAGAGTAAGCTGGGGTATCAGCGGAAACAATAACATCGGAAATTACGAGCATGTAGGGTATATGAGTGATTTAGGCGGTTACGTATTAGGCGGCCAAATAGTTCCCACACGTTATCCAAGCGCTTTTGTCGACAACTTACTGGGGTGGGAAAAAACAGATCAGTATAATGTAGGAATGGACTTGAGTTTCCTTAGAAACCGCATCACCCTGTCCGCCAACTATTACAACAGTACCTCGAATGACTTATTGTTCAATAAACCGGTATCGGCCATTGCCGGAGCAACTCAATATAAATCAAACCTGTCCAATGCCAAAATACGCAACACCGGCTTCGATATTCAAGTTGACGGACGCATCCTCACCGGGGTTGTAAACTGGAATATAGGAGCCAATCTTTCCCTGAACCGGAATAAAGTACTTTCGTTACCCGACTCTCAATCCATTGTCAGCATTGGAGAAAGAAGTGCTATCAGCCACATAACAATGGTTGGAAAACCCATCGGTTCTTTTTACGGGCTGAACAGTCTCGGAGTAATTTCAGAAGAAGAGTATCAACGGATACTGGTAGATAAACAACACATAGGTGAAGAAGGTTATCAGCTCACCGGCCCGGCCGTATGGAACTACGAAAATGTACAACCAGGCGATGCCAAATGGAAAGATGTCAATAATGATGGTAAAATCACAGATGATGACCGGGAGATATTAGGAGATAATTATCCGGATTTTACTTATGGGTTCAGCACCAATATCAGCTACAAAGGATTAAGCTTAAGCGCTTCCTTTTCGGGAGTACAGGGAGCACAGGTTATCAGTTTCCAGAATTACTACCTGCTGAATATGGAAGGTACCTGCAATCAATTTGCATTGGCAGCCGACCGTTACAATGCCGTCACTAATCCCAATCCGGCTATGTATCGTGCCAATATTGCCACCACTAACAAAAACACCTATGGGGTGTCATCCTATATGGTGAACGATGCATCATACTTTCGTTGTACTAACATCACTTTAAACTATAATCTGCCTCAAAAATGGGTAGAAAAAATAAAATTAAGAGGTATCTCACTTTTTGCCTCCGTTGACAATGCATTTACGATAACCGATTACATAGGCTATAACCCGGATGTAAATTACAAGTCGGGCAATCTGATG
Organism: Bacteroides sp. 41_26; assembly: GCF_949740115.1. NCBI lineage: Bacteria > Pseudomonadati > Bacteroidota > Bacteroidia > Bacteroidales > Bacteroidaceae > Bacteroides > Bacteroides sp. 41_26. Next base: position 50,364 of record NZ_CATJGZ010000084.1, on the reverse strand, counting down.
CCGGGTTTCGACTGGGGAACTTATCCACTGGCACGAGCCTATAATTTTGGTTGTAAACTATCATTCTAAAAAACAGGATCGCATTATGAAAAAGATAAAATTAATAAAGAACATAATTCTCTTTAGTTGTTTGATTACGGGATTTACCGCCTGTGACTTCTTAGAACGTTCCGACCCTGATAAACTCAATAAGAAAGACTTCTATAAAACTGAGGATGATATGTATCAGGCGTTAAACGCCGCCTATGACGGATTAAAAACAAATTATTACAATAACATGTATTATTGGACTGAAATCAGATCCGACAATACCACATTAGCATCCAAAACAGCCAATTCGGGTATATACAATGATTTTGACGTATACAATCTGACATCGAGCAATGCAGAGGTACAACGGGCCTGGTACGGAATGTTCACTTGTATCTATCGCAGTAACGTAGTGCTCGACTACATCGATGCCGTACCGATGAGTGATGAGAAGAAGAGCCAATACAAAGCAGAAGCCCGTTTTTTGCGTGCTTTATCCTACTATAACCTGTCACAACTGTTTGGTGATGTTCCTATTGTAGACAAACAATTAAACAGTGAAGCGGAAGTCCTCAAATACGGTCGCCGCCCGATAGCAGAAGTTTATGACTTTATTGTAAAAGACCTGGAATTTGTAACTCAAAGCCAACTGCCGGACAATTGGGGATTTGACGGAAACAATCCCAATTTCGGACGTGCTTCAAAAACAGCCGGATATGCTTTATTAGGAAAAGTATACCTTACAATGGCCAAACGGTTAAATGATGGGGCCACTCAAGACTATCTTCAATTGGCTAAAGAAGCCCTCGAAGCCGCTTACAACGTTCGCCCGTTCGGAAAACTGGAAGATATCGCCTATGGCAAAGTATTCGGTGTCGCCAATATTGCCTGCAATGAAATCATATTTCAGGTAATGTACTTACAGGGAACCGACGAAGGCTCTTACTTTGCGAAAAATTTTCAGCCACTCAATGCCACAGGAATCATTTCACAATCACAAGGTTTGGGAGACAATATTCCGGAAAATGACCTGACTAAAGAATACGAAACCGGCGATATGCGCAAAGTGGTTTCGTACAAGACCTATGGAACAACTCCCTATGTCAACAAATATGTAGATTTGGGAGATTCTCAAGGGCGCGGTGGTTCTTGCTGGATAGTGTTGCGCTATGCCGATGTTATTCTGATGCTTGCCGAAGTAAATGAGGCGCTCAACTTAGAACCCGAAGCCATTACTTATATTGATATGATTCGTACCCGTGCCAAATTAAAACCTTACGATCAGGCTTCTGAAACGTACAAAGCAGCCTATCCTACTCTCAAAGAGGTCATTCTGCACGAACGCCGCATCGAATTGGCTTTTGAAAACCACCGTTGGTTTGATCTTCTCCGGTTTTATAAGCCCGGCGACCTGGTAGAGTTCCTGAGCAGTAAATCGGTACAGGGGTGTTCCAAACGCGATTTATTACTTCCTATACCTTGGCGGGAAGTGTCCATAAATCCATCCGGAATGTATCAGAACGACGGATACTAAAATCCGAATACTATTTTATTTAAAAACTTTTCCGCAGGGAGTCAACTCTCTCTGTTGGTCCTTGCTATACCTATAAATTAAAATTATTACAATTATGAAAACAAGACTTTTCCTTTTCACAGCACTGGTAATGAACTGTTTAACCGGTTTTTCTCAGAAATATTTATGGAGTAGCCAATTTGGGATTACCGATGTAGAAACTTCAGCCAAAAGTATGGCTATAGATGCCGACAACAATGTATACCTCACAGGTTGTTTCACCGGAGCAGAAATGACAATCGGTGATAAAGAAATAAAAGGAACCTCCACCGTAATGGATGCATACATAGCCAAGTTTACCCCCAATAAACAATGCGTATTTGCCTCATCCATTAAAAGTACATCGGGCTCGGTAATCATACAAAGTGTCGCCACAGATGCCTCAGGCAACTCTTACGTCGTAGGTAATTTTGAGTCTGACGCTCAAATCTCCGAAACATTTAAAATAGAATCCGACTATAAAGATTTCCTGATCGCTAAATACGATGCGACCGGAAATCCTGTCTGGCTGAAAGGCACCGCCTCCGGTATAGAACCTGTTATTAAAAGTATAGCAGTAAATCAAAATGATGGAAGTTTTGTCATTACCGGAGCTTTCACCGGAAATTTAAATATGGATATAAACGGAGGTAACTCAGAAATTTCATCCGGTGATTCCGAACTCGCTTTCTTTATCGCTAAATACGATAGTAACGCTAATCTGATCTGGACAAAAACAATGTCAGGAAGCGGAACAGGAACGGGAAATCTTATATCTGTAGACGAAGAAGGGGGAATATATGCAGCCGGAACATTCAGCGGAACCATTCAATTCGGAACACAGTCTATGACGGCGGCTTCTGTAGAAAACACAGACAATTTCCTGATTAAATATTCAGCTGACGGAAATCTGATTTGGGCACGCAGTTTAACAGGTAGTAAATTAGACGATATCAATGCCATGGATGTAGCCGGCAATCAGGTAGTCATCGGCGGTGTGATACGAAGCGAAGATCTGGTTGTGGATAATGCACCCGAAGTAACCATGAAGACCCTGGACACTTCCGGAAGTTGGAACAGTATGCTGATTGTCTCTTTCGATACAAACGGAAACTATCAATGGAATTATATAGCAGGCAGTATCAACCAACCGACAGATGTCAAAACAGTTGCCATAGACAAAGATGGCTCGATATGGAACGCCGGTACTTCTTTTGGAACTTATTATTTTAATCCGGATACAGAAGACGAGGCAAGACAGTTCCCTTCTAAAGCTAAAGGAGGACAGGATATGTATCTGATGAAATTATCATCAAGAGGCGAAGTACTGATAGGACACCGCATAGGAGATGCTACCCGGGAAGGTGCGATGGCTATGGTAGTAGGAAATGAAGGATTATTATATGTGGCCGATATGATATCTACCCGTAGCGGCGGTACGGCTTCTCCCGTAAACCTGTTTGGCGACCCGATTACAATACCAACTATCGGCAGCAACTACAGCGTAGCTTTACTATGCTATCAGCAAATCTATGCAACTCCGGCTGTATTACCTGTCATTAAACCCGGTACGGCTTTCAGTCAGGTTATTAATGCAGAAAATGCCAATGGTGATGCCGAATTCACACTCTATTATGGTACTCTTCCCGAAGGGCTCAATCTGAATCCGGCAACCGGCGAACTAAGTGGAACAAGTACTACTACGGGAATTTATCCGATTGTGATCAGCATGAAAGACGCTGATGGAAACATTGGATTTGCCGAATATACACTTACTGTTTCTACCGGTACCGGACTGAAAGACTATCAACAGGAAACTATCAGGGTATGGGGAGACCACGGTGCTATCGAAGTATCAACAAGTACATCGAATTGCAGAGTGATGATATTCGACCTGTCCGGCAGATTAATAATACAAAACCGTTTAAAAGGCAATGACCGTTATACTGTAGACAATGGTATCTATACCGTAGTTGTGGAAGATAGTATCTCGGGAAAGAAATCGGTACATAAAGCAAGCGTCTACTAATATTAATCAATGGAAGAATGCCCGGTACGCCCGAATTCCGGGTATTCTTTCCCTACGATATGTATATCATGAACAAAATTCTAATCATCATTATATTCTCTATTTGTACTGTATCGTATGCCCAACAGCCCGAAACGGTTCATCATTTCGGAAGTATAGCGGCAGTATGCGGACGGCAAATAGTATCGGACGGTGATAACATCTGGTTAACAGGAGAATTTAGCGGAGAGCTCATTTCCAATACGGAAACCGGACTGGTATCCGAACTCCCGGCTATTTTTGCTGCCAGATATTCGGTACAAGGTATCCGCGAATGTTTAATCAGAATCGAAAACGAATCAAAAGTGAAATCCGCAATATCCGATGAGGCGGGAGTACTATGGCTTCTTACCGGAAATGACGGAAACGAAAAATTATATTCGGTATCCCCGAAAGGAGTAGTATCTTCACCCGTTTCGTTTGAAAAAAGTGCAGACTTCATCATTCAGGATTTTATATTATTCAACCAAACAGTATATCTCTGCGGAAGTTCGGAAGAGAGGTGCTTTCTGGCTGCTTATACTCTATCCGGAAAACAACTGTGGTACTCTGCTGAAGAGGGCTATTTATCCGCCTCCGGAAAAAAAATAGAGACCGATGGCACGGATATTATTCTTGCCGGAACATACCAGGGAACGACTGCAAACAACACAGATATATTTGTCAGCCGTTTCAATATATCCGGCGAAAAGAAGTGGACATGCCCGATAATAGGAGCAGGGAATGAAACGATTTCCGACATAGCGTGCCTGAGTGACGGTAAACTCATATTATCCGGTTCTACAACCAGTCAGCAGCTCTCTATCGGTTCTTCCACACAAACCACTACATCCACAGGGATACAGCATGCTTTGTGCATTATACTCAATCCGGACGGTAGCTACTCATCCATCTATACAGCCGGAGGAACATCTACAGGCAAAAATACGGCAATCAATACCTTATACGTCAACGATAACGATGAAATATACGCAGGAGGTTATTGTATGGGGAAAGTAATTTTCAACCCATCCGGAGATAATCGCTATAACCTCCCTGATAAAGGTGCGAAAGATGCCTTTATCGTAAAATTATCTTCAGAGAATCAAGTATTGAATGTGAAACGTTTCGGTAATAAAACAGACGAGGAAATAACCGATCTATTATTTATACCGGATGCAAAAGAATACCGTTTATTTACGCTGACCAATTTCAAAGAAGCCAACGAATACGGTACTATTTACAATACTACCAACCTGACTCTATCCGGAACAACCACATTCCCGTTAGAAGCAATCGGATCGGGCAATAATGTCATTTTAGCTTCTTACGCACATATCCGGATATTCACCAATCATGTGATACCGGCACAGGAAGGAGTTTCTTACCGCAATTGCGTCTATCACCGGGGTGGTTCACGAAAAGTGACCTATCAATTACTTTCCGGTGATTTACCTTCCGGCATGTATTTTTCATCTCAAGGGGATTTGTCGGGTACTCCTTCTGAAAGCGGTTCTTTTCCTTTGGCAATACGAGGTACCGACGAACTTGGAGACAGCTCGGACTCTGCTTGTATATTACAGGTAGAATCCAATGGAGGAGTAGGCTGGGCAGAAACTGAAGAAACCACATTTCAAGTCTATCCGAATCCTGTGGAAGATAAGTTTTTCATTAAAGGCTTAACGGGAAAAATACGACTTCAGATTATATCTACACAAGGACAGTTAATGGTTGACCATGTCCTTCAAGATACTTCCGAAGCAATTCATATATCTCATTTCCCCCAGGGAGTCTATATTATCAAATGTATTTCAGAACAGAGTATCCTGTCAAAGAAAATAATCAAAAAGTAGGAAGATGAATCATACTCAACAAAATCGAACGAATCGGACCAAATGGGCTGTATTTACAGCAGCAACTTTAGGTTATGGCCTTTTCTATGTTTGCCGGCTGAGTCTGAATGTGGTTAAAAAGCCAATAGTAGACACCGGTTATCTTACTGAGACAGAATTAGGCATAATCGGTTCGGCTTTATTTTTCTCCTATGCAATCGGGAAATTTGTCAATGGTTTTTTAGCCGACAGGGTAAATGTGCGTTATCTGATGGCGGGTGGACTTCTCGTAGCGACCTTGGTAAATGCCGCACTCGGATTTGCCGTACCATTCTGGGCATTTGTCATACTTTGGGCGATAAACGGTTGGTTTCAGTCAGTAGGCGGCCCCTGTAGTGTTATTGCATTAAACCGATGGTTTACAGAGAAAGAACGCGGAACAGTATATGGCTTTTGGAGTGCCAGTCACAACATTGGAGAAGCGCTTACCTTTATCTTTACATCATTCATCGTTGGTGCTTTAGGATGGCAGTGGGGATTTATGAGTGCTGCATGCCTGGGAGCTGCAGGAGTTGCTCTAATATTCATTTTCTTAAAACCGGCTCCTCCCGAATGGAAAGCAATCCCATCCGGTTCCGCAGAAAAGCAAACAGCCTCATCCGTTAAAAGTAAGCAGCTTGAAGTCTTAAAAAGCCCGATGATATGGATGCTTGCACTTGCCAGTGCATTCATGTATATCAGTCGGTATGCTGTAAATAGTTGGGGAGTATATTATTTCGAGATAGAAAAAGGATATAATATTGTAACCGCCAGTACCCTCGTATCCGTCAGTTCGGTCTGTGGCATTGTAGGTACTGTATTTTCCGGTCTCCTATCCGACAAGCTATTCCACAGTAACCGAACCATACCGGCTTGCTTGTTCAGCTTGCTCAATCTGCTTGCATTGGTACTATTTCTATTCGGTCCGCAGCACTGTGAGGTTTTGGACATTATTTCTATGATACTGTTTGGCATATCCATTGGTATTCTGTTATGCTTTTTGGGAGGGCTCATGGCCATAGACATAGCTCCCAAAGAAGCAACCGGCGCAGCAGTAGGAGTCATCGGAATAGCCAGTTATATAGCAGCCGGCTTGCAAGACGTAGTCAGTGGTTTTCTAATAGAATCACGTAAAGTTATCATCGATGGAAACCCTATCTATGATTTCTCCGCCATACGTATTTTCTGGCTTTCCGCAGCTTTCATATCCCTATTATTCCTGATAATAATCTGGAGTGCAAAAAGAAAAAATTAACTACTAAACAATACAAATCATGAAAAGAGTATTTCAAATCCTATTTATCTTATCATTTGTCTCAACAGGAATTATTTCTTCCGTTCAGGGAAAGAGTAAAACGACCGATTGTAACATCCGTTTTTGTACTTATAATATCCGGGGGGATCTGCCCAATGATGGTATTAACTCCTGGAAATTCCGAAAAGACTCCTTATGCAAAATAATCAAACATCACAATTTTGATATCGTATGTATGCAGGAAGTATTGGCCAATCAGCTTGAAGATATAGAAAAGGCCACAGGCCATGCTTTTGTAGGAATCCGAGGGCTTTACAACCCTATTTTCTATAAAGCAGAGCGTTTTGAACTATTGCATAATGAAATGTTCTGGTTGTCCGAAACAATGACGCCTTTTTCAAAAGGATGGGACGGAAAGTACGATCGTTATTGTACATGGGCCAAGTTTCGTGACCGTAAAAACGGAAAGGTATTCTATGTTTTCAATACTCACCTCGACCATAAAGGGCGTATAGCACAACAGGAAGGTGCAGCCCTGGTCTGTGCACAAGCCCGGAAATTTGCAGGAAACTCCCCGGTCTTTATATGCGGAGATATGAACAGTTTCGATACAACCGATGCATACAAAGAGTATACTTCTCACTATAAAGATTCCCGGGTTATTGCTCCCCATATCTCAGGACCGGTAGGTACAGCTCACAATTTCGGGCAGGTAGAGCCCGTCCGTATCGACTACATCTTTGTAAATGATAAAATCACAGTGTTAGAATACGAAGCCGACGACGAACATTATCCAAACGGCTTTTTCCCATCTGATCATTATGCTGTATTTATCAACGCCCGTTTATAATTCAATAAAAAGATCTCAAATATGGCTTTCAGAATATATATATTCCTCTTTGCTTGCCTGAGCCTGTCATGGTTGCCGGTACATGGTGAAAATTTCGAAACCGAAATTACAATTTGCAGCTTTAATATTCGTGGTTCAAACATGGACACCGGAGTGAATGCCTGGTCGAACCGGAAAAAAATGGTAATCAAAGAATTCAGCAATTATCAGTATGATATTGTATGCATGCAGGAACCACTCATCGACCAGATACAGGATTTCCTATCCATCGGTATTTACGAGTGGCTTGGAGTATCCGGCCAGGGTACACCGGACAACGATGTATTTACTCCCATCTTCTACAACAAGAAAAAACTGAATGTATTAGATTACGGAACATTTTGGTTATCCGAAACTCCGGATGTTGTCAGCCGGGGATGGGATGGTAAATTCCCCCGCATTTGTACGTGGGCAAAATTCAGGGATATAGAAAATTGCCGCAGCTTTTACGTGTTTAACACTCACCTCGACCACGTCGGAGAGATAGCCAAGTTAGAAGGTGCCCGGTTAATCTGCCGGAAAATAAAAGAAATGGCAACCGAAGAAGCCGTGTTCATTACAGGAGATATGAACAGTACTCCCGAAACTCCCCCCATTCACACTTTTCTCAGTGAATTCAGCAATTCACGGGAAATTGCAACAGAGAAATCAGGGCCGGCAGGAACAGCACACAGCTATGGTAAATTGTATCCGCCTTCACAGATAGATTACATTTTTGTAAATGAATATATATCGGTAATCAAAGCAGTAACCATCACTAAAAATTCAGATCCGGTTTATATGTCGGATCATTATCCTATAGTTATTACTGTTGATTTTTAAGAACTTACTATACAGAAAAACAATGATTGACATATTTCAAAAAGTTAAAGGCCGACTCATCGTTTCGTGTCAGGCCGAGGAAGGCTCACCCTTTAATTCACCCGAAGGAGTAGGAGCATTTGCCCAATGTGCGGCCCAGGGAGGTGCTGCCGGTATCCGCTCCTGTGGTATAGAAAAAACGGACTATCTCATCAGACATAGTCATTTGCCGGTAATCGGTCTGACAAAATCTTATTTCCCGGACGGATTTGTGCGTATTACCGGTTCATTCAGGGAAGTAGAAGCACTGATTGCAATTGGTACGCCACTGATTGCTGTGGATGGAACATTCCGCCTACGGGAAAATGGACTTACCGGACCGGAATATATCCGGAATCTAAAAAAGAAATATACAGGAGTAAAAATAATGTCGGACATATCAACCGTTGACGAAGCCATTGCATGTCGGGAAGCCGGTGCTGACTGTGTATCAACTACCCTATGCGGTTATACTCCGTATACGGCAGAAGAATCCCACAACGGACCTTCTTTGGAAATACTGCGCCAATGTGTCAACGCTCTTCCCCAGTGCCCTGTATTTGCCGAAGGACGCTATAATACCCCTCTCGAAGCTGCAAAAGGTATTGAGAACGGTGCCTGGGCAGTCGTTGTGGGTTCAGCCATTACACGCCCCCACCTTATCACAAAATGGTTTTCGGAAGCCCTGCAACAGGTAAATATTCTCTAACAGTCAGAAACATTAAACAATAAAAAACATGAATATATTTTTTGGAACAGATGGCTGGAGAGCACACATCGATACGGAAATAAATCAAGAGACCGTATCAGTGGTAGCCCAGGCATTTGCAGATTTCATACATAACAATTATAAAGAAGAATTCCCCCGGGTAGCCTTGGCTTATGACACACGCAAGAACTCACAATTGTTTGCTACGATTTTTGCCGAAGTACTATCAGGCAACCATATAGAAGTATTATTATCCGATCGCATCACTCCGACACCGGTATTATCTTATGCCACTTTGCATGCAGGCTGTTGTGCCGGAGTGATGATTACTGCTTCACATAATCCTCCTTCATATAACGGTATCAAATTCAAATCACGTTTAGGAGGTCCGTTCAATTCAGACGACACGCGAAAAGTAGAAAGTTATTTATATGCATCCCCCATAAGGCGTTCTGTATCGAACATACATCCGATGAACTTTATACCAGCTTATACGGAGCATATTGAAAAATTAATTGATTTTGAAATAATAAAAAAAGCAGGGTTACATCTATTGGCAGATAGCATGGGAGGGGCAGGGCTTACGCTCATCCAGGAGATTCTGGATGCCCATAACTGTCCGGCGGATACCATATACTCCGAAGCGTCCGAAACTTTTCACGGACGACTGGCCGAACCGATTGAGAAAAACCTGCTGCCACTAAAGAAAGCATTAAAAGAAGGAGATTTTGCTTTTGGTGTAGCAACAGACGGAGATGCCGACAGGGTAGGGGTATGCCTGGATACAGGTGAATGGTTATCGGCACAAAATACAATATTATTGTTAGTAGACTATCTGAAACGAGTAAAACAAATACCAGGCGGTATTGTAAAAACGTCTTCCGTTTCAGACAAAGTACGCAGCATCTTCGAATCTCCTCAAACACCTATATATGAAGTCCAGGTCGGTTTCAAATACATTGCTGACATCATGACTACCCATTCCATAGCTTTCGGTGGCGAAGAAAGCGGAGGATTCGGCTACGGTATGCATATCCCCGAACGGGATGGCATATTCTCTTCACTATTACTCCTCGAAATGCTTTCTGCATCCCCTTATTGCAAACTTTCCGACTACCTGGAAAAGAAACAAAAAAAGATGGGAGTTATATGTTATGACCGCATTGATATGGTTTATACACAACCAGATAAAAATGAACTGTTACCCTGGCTACATCAAAATCAGCCTCATGAAATAGCAGGCTTCGCAATCCGAAAGATTCTGCCGTTTTTAAGTAGCCGCAATCTTGTAAACGGACTCAAATTCGTTTTTGAAGGAGATTGCCGATGGCTATTAATCCGCAGTTCCGAAACGGAGGATATCATCCGTTTTTATGCAGAAGGACAGACAGGGGAAGAAGTAACTGCTCTGCTTCAATACGGTCAGAATCTGCTTTTTAAAGTATCCGGCAGCATATCCAATCTAACAAAACATTAAATATGAAAAGAATATTGATTCTATCCGTTCTATTTCTTTTTACTATCAGTACACAGGCAGCAAAAGGAAATAAAGACCTGGTAACCATCCAGATTACACCCGACCACTATGATTGGAATTATAAAGTAGGCGAAACGGCACGTTTCACCATTTCCTTATTTCAAGACCAGCAAAAACTGAAAAATGTAAAAATAGAATATAAGATAGGTCCGGAAAAAATGTCTCCGACACAAAAAGGCTCCGTACTTCTAAAAAACGGTTCTGCCACCATAGAAGCAGCAGGACTGCGCTCTCCCGGATTCCTGTCTTGTGAAGTCAGGGCTACAGTAGACGGATTTCCTTATCGGAATTTGATTAACATTGCATATGATTGTGAAAAGATACAACCTACCACTCTGCTTCCAAAGGATTTCCGTTCGTTCTGGGACAGTCAAATATCCCGTATGAGAGAATACCCCATGCAATCGGAAATGACATTTATACCGGAAGAAAGCGATGCCGACGTAAAAGTATACCGTGTGAAAATATCCCATTATTCCCGCGGTAATTACCTGTATGGAGTATTATGTATTCCTAATAAAGAGGGACGTTTCCCTGCTGTTTTGCGTCTGCCGGGAGCCGGTGTGGCAAAGCACACCGGAGATAAAGAACTTGCACGTATGGGAGTTATCACATTCCGGATAGGGATTCATGGTATTCCTTTAGACCTAAAACCGGAAGCATACGCAAACTTACAAGCGGGAGCACTCAAAAACTACATGTATCATCGCATGGATAACCGGGAGGAGTATTATTACAACCGTGTGTTCCTTGGTTGTATACGGGCGAACGATTTCATTGCCTCACTTCCACAATATGATGGTGAGAATCTGGCGGCTTATGGTGGAAGCCAGGGAGGAGCACTGACCTTGGTTACTGCTGCTCTCGATCCCAGGGTAAAATACCTGGCGGCTTTTTATCCGGCTCTTTGTGATATAGCAGGATATGCACATAACCGGGCAGGAGGGTGGTTTGGAGTAGAAAAACTTACCCCAAAAGAAACACTGACATTGGCATATTACGATGTAGTCAATTTCGCACGTTTTATTCATATTCCCGGATTTTATTCCTGGGGGTATAGCGATGAGACTTGCCCGCCTACTTCATTTTACAGTGCATATAATGTTATAAAAGCCCCCAAAGAACTTTATCTGCTAAAGGAAACCGGGCATTGGCGCTATCCGGAACAGAATGTAAAAGTCAATCAATGGTTAATAGACAAACTGACGGGAAAGTAAGAAACCAGACCATCACAAAATGTGTCAAAACTCACCACAGAGTAACACAGAGATGATTTTAAGTCGTTGATTATTAGCAAAAAACTCTGTGTTACTCTGTGGTGAGTTTTGACATACCTTCATTATATTTATATACGCTTTATTAACGGGACATCTTATAAATCTGATTACCGGCCAACAGAAAAGCTCCGACTCCATACACTTCGGTCATATCACGGGTCACTTTCTTAGGATCAGCTCCAATGGGTTGTACATACCCCAGCTTACCATCTGTTTCAACAGCAGAAACCAATGCCTTCCACCCTTTTTCAACAATAGGGAGATAAGTATCTTTATCCAACAAACCTTCATTTACCCCATATGCCAGAGCATATACGATAAATCCGGTAGCACTGGTCTCAGGCGAAGGATAAGAAGCCGGATCAAGCATACTTGCATGCCAGAAGCCATCAGCACTCTGTAACTCGGCCACACGGGCAGAAAGAGTTATAAAAAGGTTTTCATAAAACTTACGGTTCTTATCATTCTTTGGAAAGTCCTGAAGCATTTCCGCCAATCCGCCAAGTACCCAGCCATTACCACGTCCCCAGAACACTTTTGATCCATTCGCCTCTTTTTGAGTGAGATATCTTGAATCACGATAAAACAAACGTTCATCTTTATCAAACAAAAGGTCATAGGTCGCTTTATACTCTTTATTCATGAACTTGATAAACCGTTTATCTCCGGTCAGCATATAGAGCTTCACATATACGGGAGGAGCCATATAGAGTGCATCACACCAAGTCCAGCGTTCCAGTGTCTCGCGCTTTTTATAGTCAAGATCCATCGGTCCATCCGAAGGGTGATTTACCACCCATTCTGCACGTGCCTGGGTAGGATATAACATATTCTTATCTTTATACTTATTATACAGGTCTATAAAAACCTGTCCCACAGCAATATCATCAGCATGATACATTCGTTTATCAGGCTGCCAGCCATAACGACGACCCAATTTCACCAACCAATCATAATAAGAGGCATCCCCCATTTCCGTCTCAGCCAGTTCAGCCCAATCGAGCATTCCCATGTAAAGTGCGGCATTTGTCCAATCCAGTGCTCCGTGTTTCACATCCTTTTGATGAGCGATCTGCCAATCGGCCACTTTTTTCATAACATCCTTTACGTCTGTCTTTTGAAATGGTAACTGCCCCATCATCGACAATGAGAACAAAAGAGAGAATGTCAAAAGAAAAAATCTGTTCATAGTAGTACAATCATTTAGTGTTTATACGGCAAAGATAATGCAAACCGAGAGCAGAATAAAATGAACTCGTTTATTTTTTATGCCAAGGTACAGCTTATCTTCGCTTTAGAGCAAAGATAAAACTTTCTTGAACAAAAAAATAAAGAATCACTCATATTAAAATAGTTTTGAGTGTATTTCACCACAGAGTAACACAGAGTACTATTTATCTGATGAAACGCGGATTAACACAGATTAAAAGACTGTAGTTCTTTATCCTAGATTTGTTTCCCTTTGCGAAAATCTGCGATCATCTGCGTTTCAATAAAGATTTAAACTCTGTGTTACTCTGTGGTGAGTTTCGCTCATTTCCATACTGAAATAAGCGAGATTAAGCTATTACTTCTTCACCTTTCAGTGTTGCCGAACTGGCTTCAGTAATTCTCACCTTTACAAAATCACCGATCTTATGCGTACCCCGGTCAAATACCACTACACGGTTCTGTTCTGTACGACCGAAAAGCTGTTCGCGCGAACGCTTGGATACTCCTTCCACCAAAACCTCATAAGTATTTCCGATACAACGCGCATTAGATTCAGCAGAAAGCCGATTTTGCAAGGCTATAATCTCATTAAGACGACGCACTTTAACATCTTCCGGGACATTATCCTCCAAATGCTTGGAAGCATACGTACCGGGGCGCTCAGAATATTTAAACATAAAAGCAGCATCATAACCACAGGTCTCCATTAGTGAAAGAGATTCCTGGTGGTCTTCTTCCGTCTCTGAGTGGAAACCGGAAAAAATATCAGTAGTCAATCCGCAATCGGGGATGATACGCTTGATGGCAGCTACACGATCCAGATACCACTCACGCGTGTATTTCCGGTTCATCAACTTCAGAATACGTGAACTTCCGCTTTGCACCGGCAAATGAATGTGTTTACATACATTAGGCATTTGTGCTATTACTTCCAGCGTTTCGTCACTCATGTCTTTGGGGTGCGAAGTAGTAAAACGAATTCTCACGCCTGGTGCTGCTTCGGCTACAGTGCGCAGAAGCATCGGGAAAGTAATAACCTCTCCATTTTCTCTTTCAAAACGATAAGAATTTACATTTTGCCCTAACAGCGTGATTTCTTTATACCCTTTTGACACCAGATCGGCCACCTCATTAAGGATACTTTCCACATCCCGGCTACGCTCACGTCCACGGGTATAGGGGACAATACAATACGTACAGAAGTTATTGCATCCACGCATAATAGACACAAACCCGGAAATGTGATTTCCGCAAATACGGGAAGGAATGACCTCGCGGTACGTTTCCGTTGTAGACAGCTCCACATTAATCGCCTTCTCTCCGGCCTCTACCGAAGCTATCAATTCGGGCAAAGTAAGATAAGCATCAGGACCTACTACGAGGTCAACATGATGATGCTCAATCAAATCATCCTTCACACGCTCTGCCATACATCCCAGTACACCTACTATCAGATGTTTCTTCTTTTTTTTCATCGAGTGGAAAAACTCCAGACGATTCAGAATCTTTTGTTCGGCATTGTCACGAATGGAACAAGTATTCATAAACACAGCATCTGCTTCATCCAAAGAGTCGGCCACAGAATACCCGGCCATCTGCATCACAGAGGCAATGACTTCACTGTCGGCCACATTCATCTGGCAGCCGTACGTTTCAATAAACAACTTCTTGTTGTCATCAGCAGTTGCGGATTTAAAGTCCGCTCCCGTTAATTCACTCATAATTTTATCATTATTTAAATTAGATGTTGCAAAGATACGGCTTCAGAGTCAATAAGTGGCAATTTGAAACAAAAATAACGTTTCAAGTTAGTAATCGAAGCCAAGAGTTATAATTAATGTTAAAGAAGCAAACATTTTCCAAGTTACAACTTGGAGGTTTCAACTTTATTTCACACTTTTGTGCAATGAAAGAAACATTAGATTTTTTCATAGTTAAGGTTTAGGTTAAAAAAATTAAGGGGAGCTGTGAAGCTGCCCTTTTTTCATGCTAAAATGTTAGCTCTAATCAGATTAAATAATTACCTTTGGCGAACAAAAATCCAACGAACCTATGGAAGATGTTATGCAATTTCTTTTGGTAGCAGGTATTCTCGCTTTTGGAATTTACAAACAGTTCAACAAAGAAAAGTCCAACAAGCCAGAAAAAAGCATACCTATGCCAACTCCCGAATATGAGTATGAACCAGAATTTAAAGAATCCGTAATCTTTGAAAAACCACAAAAGAAAGTAGCAGCACCACCTAAAGCCCCCCTCCCCAAGGAAGGCATTAGAAGTACTTATGTCCCTACTACAGCCCCCAAAGCTGCCAAAGAAGCCCCAGTGGATAAAGGTGAGTTTTCCATTCAATCGGCAGAAGAGGCAAGGCGTGCCATTATCTGGTCCGAAATATTGCAAAGAAAATATTAATGTAAATTCTAACACGAAAAATATACAGTTTATATGGCATTGAATTTTATCTCGGCAGCGGAAGCTGCCAGCCTTGTAAAACATGGCTACAATATCGGCCTTAGCGGGTTTACTCCTGCCGGAACGGCCAAAGCCGTTACGGCTGAAATTGCAAAAATAGCAGAAGCTGAACACGCTAAAGGAAACCCGTATCAGATTGGCATTTTTACAGGTGCCTCCACAGGCGATTCATGCGATGGTATATTATCACGCGCTAAAGCAATCCGTTACCGTGCTCCGTACACAACTAACTCAGATTTCCGTAAAGCGGTAAACAATGGCGAGATTGCTTATAACGACATCCACTTGTCACAAATGGCACAGGAAGTACGCTATGGATTTATGGGAAAAGTAAACATAGCCATCATCGAAGCCTGTGAAGTAACTCCGGACGGAAAAATCTATCTGACAGCTGCCGGTGGTATTGCTCCGACTGTCTGCCGCCTTGCAGATAAAATTATTGTAGAGCTAAATAGTGCACACAGCAAGAATATGATGGGAATGCACGATGTGTACGAACCACTTGACCCACCTTATCGCCGCGAAATACCAATCTACAAACCAAGTGACCGTATTGGTACACCTTACATACAAGTAGATCCTAATAAGATTGTCGGTGTAGTAGAAACCAACTGGCCTGACGAAGCCCGCAGTTTTGCAGAGGCTGATCCTTTGACTGATAAAATTGGCCAGAATGTAGCCGACTTCCTGGCTGCCGATATGAAACGTGGTATCATTCCTTCTACATTCCTTCCGCTACAATCGGGTGTGGGAAATATTGCCAATGCTGTATTGGGTGCATTGGGTCGCGATAATACAATTCCGGCCTTTGAAATGTATACAGAGGTTATCCAGAATTCTGTAATTGGTCTGATTCGTGAGGGTCGTGTTAAATTTGGTAGTGCCTGCTCTCTGACTGTGACCAACGATTGCCTGCAAAGTATTTATGATGATATGGACTTCTTCCGTGACAAGTTGGTTCTTCGTCCTTCGGAAATATCTAATAGTCCTGAAGTTGTTCGCCGCATGGGTGTCATTTCTATAAATACCGCCATCGAAACAGATCTCTACGGTAATGTAAACTCCACACATATCGGTGGTACGAAAATGATGAATGGTATCGGCGGATCGGGAGACTTTACCCGTAATGCTTACATCTCTATTTTCACTTGTCCTTCTGTAGCCAAAGAAGGTAAGATCAGTGCCATCGTTCCAATGGTGTCTCACCTCGATCATAGCGAACACTCGGTTAATATTATTATAACCGAACAAGGTATAGCCGATCTTCGTGGCAAGAGCCCGAAAGAACGCGCACAGGCTATTATTGAAAACTGTGCTCACCCAGACTACAAACAGTTACTTTGGGATTACCTCAAACTGGCAGGTAGCAAAGCCCAAACACCACACTGCATCCAGGCTGCATTAGGTATGCATGCAGAGCTTGCTAAAAGTGGAGATATGAGAAATGTAAACTGGGCAGAATACGCCAAATAAGAGTCACAACCCCAAAATCTCAAATATAGCGGCATAAATCCAAAATTGGATTTATGCCGCTATTATTATTCCGAATATCCACAAAACACCAATCATATATCATATTTGTAAATATACAAAAAGATAGCAAAACATTTCTAAAGGTAAAAGTCACAAGAAAAAACAAGACATAAAAGTACTCTTTAAAAGATCAGACAAATTACTCATTTTCAACGCATTACATTAAGTACTTTTTTCCTCTACGAGAAATACCCCGAAACTCTACGGAGATCGGTACGATTCTCTACGAGGAACGGGGCGATTCTCTACGAGGAACAAACAGACAATACATAAGATATTACAGAATGAAAAGAAAAAAATAATCATCAATATTAATTGTAAATATAAAATCCAACAATACAATTAACAGAACTTTTAATCGGACTTCTCAAAGGCCAGGGTATACACTTTTACAAACTATATCATTGCCAGTTATTCACTTTCACTCAACTTATAGTTTTTCTTCCCTAATATATTCGGGTCTTTTTATATAATATATCCATTTTATTAGAGTATTTAATAAAATATTTAATTAAATACTTGCAAGATTATAATTTTATTGTTTTATTTGCCGAAAAGATTGAGATATTCTTAGAAAAACAGGTTTCTAATCTCCTATAAATAGAAGATTAGAAAAAGGATGCACAAAGAAAGTGCAACAAACTACTATCCATTAGAATATATACTATTTTTAGAAAACCAATAATCTGTACAATCATAAAAACCAGGAAATATGAAAATCAACAATCGGAGGGAATTTTTAAAGAAATCAGTATTGGCAGGCACCGCCGCTATTACCTTACCGTCATGGCTCTCTTCATGCATTTCAAAGGAGCAAGAAACTACAACTGACGAAATCCGGAACAAACTCATCGTTCCCACAAATAATGCACTAAAAATAACCGGAACTTTTCTGGATGAAATATCTCATGACATCCCTCATCAGAACTGGGGAGAAAAAGAGTGGGATGCCGATTTCCGACACATGAAAGCAATTGGTATAGATACTGTCATTATGATCCGCTCAGGATATCGTAAATTTATTACTTATCCATCTGAATATCTGATCGGTCAGGGTTGCTATAAACCTTCGGTCGATCTTTTGGATATGTATCTGCGACTGGCTGATAAATATGGTATGAAGTTCTATTTTGGCTTGTACGACTCCGGAAGATATTGGGACACAAATGATCTCACCTGGGAAATAGAACACAACAAACATGTAATTGATGAAGTCTGGAAAAATTACGGAGAGAAGTATAAAAGCTTTCAGGGATGGTATATCAGTACGGAAATCAGCCGGAAAACCAAAGGTGCAATCGGCACATTCCACGCATTAGGAAAACAATGCAAAGATATTTCAAACGGACTGCCTACGTTCATATCTCCATGGATTGACGGAAAAAAAGCTGTACAGGCTTCAAGCGCCATGCTCAGCAGGAAAGATTCAATTTCAGTGAAGGAACACGAAGAAGAATGGGATGAAATATTTGCCGGAATCAGTGATGTAGTAGATGCTTGCGCTTTCCAGGACGGACAGATAGATTATCATGAACTGGATGCCTTCTTTGAAGTAAACAAAAGACTGGCCGATAAATATGGATTGAAATGCTGGACAAATGCCGAATCTTTCGACAGAGATATGCCTATTAAGTTTTTCCCTATTAAATTTGATAAATTACGACTTAAACTTGAGGCAGCTCAAAGAGCCGGATACGATAAAGCCATAACATTTGAATTCTCTCATTTTATGAGCCCGCAGTCAGCTTATCTCCAGGCCGGGCATCTGTATGATCGCTATAAAGAATATTTCGATATCAAATAA
This sequence comes from Bacteroides sp. 41_26, assembly GCF_949740115.1. Classification (NCBI taxonomy): domain Bacteria; kingdom Pseudomonadati; phylum Bacteroidota; class Bacteroidia; order Bacteroidales; family Bacteroidaceae; genus Bacteroides; species Bacteroides sp. 41_26. Next base: position 31,339 of record NZ_CATJGZ010000084.1, on the reverse strand, counting down.
TAAGCAGAAATGAACCAATCAAAAACAAATATAGGATATATCATATTTCTATCGGTAGTGGCCGCTTTAGGAGGTTTCCTATTCGGATATGACACAGCCGTTATTTCAGGAACAATAGCACAGGTATCACAACAATTCGGGCTAAACACCCTTCAGGCCGGATGGTACGTAGGTTGTGCGTTGATAGGCTCTATCGGTGGTGTCGCCTGCGCCGGAATTCTAAGCGACAGAGGTGGCCGGAAAAACACAATGATTCTCTCGGCCATACTATTTTCGGCATCTGCCATAGGTTGTGCGTTAGCATCCTCCTTCAATGAACTGGTGATATACCGTATTATCGGTGGAGTCGGTATCGGTGTCGTTTCTATTATTTCACCATTATATATATCCGAAGTATCCGTTCCCCAATACCGGGGACGACTGGTATCATTATACCAATTAGCCATAACCATCGGTTTCTTAGGGGCTTATCTGGTCAATTACCAATTAGTGCTTGGAGCCGATGCCGCTGCCCAATCGAGTAACCAATGGATTGTTAAAATCTTTTCAGACGAGATATGGAGAGGAATGTTGGGTATGGAAACAGTTCCGGCATTACTCTTTTTCTTAATCATTTTCTTTATTCCCGAAAGCCCCCGTTGGTTGGTTCTTAAAAATAAAGAAATGCGGGCAAGTCGTATTCTGCAACGAATTTATGGCAGTAAAAGCGAATCCGAGGTACAAATAAGTGCCATACGGCAAGTTGCCGGCGGAGAATCCAAGTCCGAATGGTCTCTACTTTTGCGGCCCGGTATACTCAAAGCAGTAATTATCGGGGCATCCATCGCTATCTTAGGGCAATTCATGGGAGTGAATGCCGTACTTTATTATGGCCCGTCTATCTTTCAGGAAAGTGGCCTCTCCAGTGGAGATTCTCTTTTCTACCAGGTGTTGGTGGGAATGGTTAACATGCTCACTACCGTACTGGCATTGGTTATCATCGATAAGGTCGGACGAAAGAAACTCGTTTATTATGGCGTTTCGGGAATGATAATCTCGTTAGTGCTTATTGCATTTTACTTTATCAAAGGAGCCGAATTGCAAATACCAAGCACTGCATTATTGATATTTTTCCTAAGCTACATATTCTGTTGTGCCATATCCATATGTGCTGTTATCTGGGTACTTCTATCCGAAATGTACCCTATCAAAGTCCGGGGACTGGCTATGTCCATTGCCGGATTCTCGCTTTGGATCGGAACATTCCTCATCGGACAACTTACCCCCTGGATGCTACAGAACCTTACTCCGGCGGGTACATTCCTCATCTTCGCAGGCATGTGCGTTCCATACATTCTGATTATATGGAAATTAGTTCCCGAAACCACCGGAAAAAGCCTCGAAGAAATAGAAAAGAACTGGAATGAAAAATAATTTAATAAATGAAATATATGTAAATGAAACCTAACTATTTATTATTCACGCACATATTCAAGTTCCGTGATAATAGGAAGATGATCTGACAATAATGAGTGAACCGCCTGGGTTCGTACTACTCTCCACCCCTTTTGAGGACGGGCGTATAGATAGTCAATTTTTACTTTAGGTTCCCAGGCGGGAAAAGTTAAAGCCGAATCGGTTGCATCCCACCAATGACGAGCCATAATTTTCTTTATGACTTTAGAATTGGGTTCAGCATTAAAATCTCCGCCAATTATCACAGGATAAGAAGAAGTTTTAAAATAATCAGTGATGTATTGTGCTTGTAATTCGCGAGTTTTCTCGTCTGTCACATCCAAATGGGTGGCTGCAAAAAAGATAGTATCTGATTTCCCAACCTCAAACAATCCTTCAAGAAGAGCGCGAGGTTCCGCCCCTTGAGGATTAGGCAACATTAATTTGTTTACACTTATATAAGGATGTTTGGAAAGTATTCCAATACCGTAATAACCACCACTGAAATGAATCGTTTTTCCATAGAGTCCGAACATATTTGTTTTTCCGGCCAATTCAGAGAGCATATCTCTGCCGTTTTGATGAGGCGCAAGTGTCCGGTGGGTATTTACATCCACCTCTTCAAGAGCTACGAAATCAGGTTGAAAAGCTTTGATGTGTTCCGCTAACTGATCAATAGTTGCAAGTTCACCGAATCTCAGATTATAAGTCATCACCCTGAGTTTCAAAGTGTCCTGAGCATTTATATTCAAAGTGGATAAAAGAATGAGAATAAAAAATAATTTTTTCATGGCATACTCGATTTTGGAAACAAATATATTATTAATATTTATTTTTAGTTACTAATATTGCAATTTATTAACGCAAAAGGATGAAAAGGGCAAGTAATTATCAAATAATTGCATTTTGCAATGATAACTTTAAATTTTAAACGAATTTCAAGTTACAAATGAATTAAGAAACCCGATAAAATCAGATTTTTCAATCCAATAAGACTAAAATAAATAATATTTTTAGAGAACCATCGCAATTATCATACAAATCCGTTTTTTATGAAAAAACAAAACGATATAGAATCTTTTATTTCCGGCAATAGAGAGACCTTTGAATCACTCTACAACAGTTATGTAGGAAAGATTTTCAATTATATAAATTCGTTTATATATGACTCAGACCTGGCGAAAGATATTACTCAAAACACGTTTCTCCAATTATGGGATTCACGATCAAATCTCGATGTGAATGGCAATATTGAAGGCTATATATATTCTATTGCCCGAAATTTATTATTCCGTGAAATACGCCGTCTCAATATCTTTAAAAGTTATGCCATCAAGGTACAGGAAACCGCCAAAGAAGAGGAAGAATCGGACATAGAAGAAAATTTATCACGCGACATGATAGAACAACAAATTCTTTCTCTATTGGCCGAACTTCCGGAAGCACGTCGCAGAATATTCCTGATGAGATGGAGCAAAGGACTGTCTAACAAAGAAATAGCACAGGAACTTTCTATTTCAGAAAAAACCGTTTCTACCCAAATACATCGTACGATTAGTTTTCTTAAGTCCAAAATGGGCTCTGCTTTCATGATCTTTATTTCAGTATCTTCGATAAATTTCTAAAATATTTCATTTTCTTGTAATCCTTTTGTGGGAGCTGTGGATATATACTATAAATAACCACAGAAGATGAAGATAGAACGCATAAAACATTTAATCACGAACCTGCTCACAGGCTCTTCTTCAACATCCGAACGTGCTGAACTGGCCAAATGGATGAATTCTGAAGATGCCGAACGCAATAGCAGGGAAGCATGGGAAAGTGCCTCCGAAGATATTGATGAATCGCTCAAAAGTGAAATATGGAATAACATTCAGCTAAAAATCAAAGGAGCCGTTTCTTCCAAACCTGTATCGCCCAAACATAGCATCAAACGTCGTATTTACTCCATTCCAGGAGTTGCTGCCGCTATTGCAATTATAGTATGCTCAACATTTACTGCATACTTACTATACAATAATTTTGCAGAACATCAAGAGAATATGGAGAGTAACATCTATACTTTTGAAGTGGAACCGGGCCAAAAAGGGAGTATGCGCTTAGCAGACGGTACCATAGTACATTTGAATTCTGCATCTAAGATATCATTTTCCGGTAATTACAATTCCGAAGAGCGCATGGTAAGTCTTAATGGGGAAGCTTATTTTGAAGTAGCCAAAAATCCTGATAAAAGATTTGTTGTAACATGTAACGGAGTAGACATTGAAGCTTTAGGTACTGAATTTAACGTAAAAGCATATCCTACTGACAGCCTTATTACTACTACTCTTGCCAAAGGAAAAGTCAAAGTCTACAACAACAAAGAGAGTGTGACTCTTCTTCCTAACGGAGTAGCTACTTATAATCTGAAACGACAGACTATCAAAGCATCAGTAACTGATGATATTTCAATCGCCAATTATTGGAGAACAGGACAGCTTGTTTGTAATGCCGAACCCTTGTCTTCCATTGCGCAAACCATCGAAAGGATGTATAACGTAAAAATCAATATTAACGATGCAAAGCTGAGAAATATGAAATTCACCGGTACCATTCAGAATAACTCATTAACTAATGTCCTATATGTGATGAGCCTGAGTTATCCGCTGACATATACAGTAACCGACTCTGTAATAACAGTCTCTGCCCAAAAGAATATAATAAAAAAACATAGATAAAAATAAACCAGTTAACAAATTAAGCCTATGAAAAATAATAATTTAAAACCGTTTAAGCTGTTATGCCTGTTAGTGTTATTAGTTATAACCTATCCGGTTCACGCACAGCATTCTGTTAGTATTGCCGATAAAACAATTGCACAGGCAATCAAAATAATTGAGGGAGACACCGGTTATAAGTTCTTTTATGCAGAGAACTTACCGGATTTCACTAAAAAGGTCAGTTTCAAAACAGAGAATAAATCCATTGAAACCATACTCAATAGTTTATTCAAAGATACCGAAATTGCGTATATTATTAAAAGTCAGAAACAAATCATCCTGTCAAAAAGGAGTACACAATCAAACCCTCAATCGGTCGGAAAAATTATAATTAAAGGTCAGGTAAAGGGAAGTGACGGTGAAGCTTTGATAGGAGCTTCCATCATATCCGACAACAACGTTGGAACAATCACGGACATTGACGGTAACTATGAGTTACAATTAGAAAAACCGACTACACTAACTTATACGTATATAGGTTATACTCCGCTAAAGATTAAGGTAAACAAATCTGAAATCAAGAACATCATTCTGGATAGTTCCAATGTTCTTCTTGACGATGTAGTAGTCGTAGGATATGGTACCCAAAAGAAAATAAATCTCACGGGATCAGTACAAAGTGTGAACAGCGAAGATATTCTCAGACGAAGTGTTTCTACAGGCTCTGCTGCACTACAGGGTGTAATCCCCGGACTTACTGCCATTCAATCATCTGGTCAACCGGGAGCAGACAATGCCTCTATCAAGATTAGAGGGTTGGGCTCACTGAACTCAGCAACCTCTCCATTGATATTAATCGACGGGGTAGAAGGTGACATGAACCGCATCGATTTGAATTCGGTAGAATCAATTACTGTATTAAAAGATGCAGCTTCTGCCTCCATCTATGGTTCAAGGGCTTCAAATGGGGTAATATTGGTTACCACAAAACGAGGTTCCGAAGGAAAAGTGAAACTAACATTTAATGGCTATATGGGTTATAATAAACCAACCACACTGCCTACGCCTACAAACGCCATCGAGTACATGCAGGCAGTAGATGTGGCACGTGTCAACGCAAGCCAAGAACCATTATACACCCAAACCATCGATATTTATAAAAACGGGGGTGTAGACAACATTAATTATTACGATACGGATTGGCGAAAAGAAGTAATCAAAGACCACGCAACCACCCAAAATTATTCTGTTAGTATCAGTGGCGGTAACAATATAACAAAACTTTTTGCTACAGCAGGATATTATGCACAAAACGGCCTTATCGATAATAACAAATTCACACGAACTTCTTTACGCGTAAACACAGACACCCAAATTAATAAATGGATGAAACTCGGAGTAGATATAGGCATACGCCAGGCTACTGCTAAATCTCCCGTAATGGATACTCCCGCCAATATCATAGGCAAAGCCCTGACCATGACCCCCATCATGTCGGGCATCAACGCCGATGGTACATGGGGGTATGGTATTAACGGAACCAATCCCATTGCTATGGTACAAAGCGGATGTACAACAAATAGTATTGCTCCCGAATATACTGCAAGAACAACTTTGTCTATCGATCCCTTCAAGGGCTTCAATATTTTCGGAGCATATTCATGGAAACGCGCAGATGGCGAAACTAATGCATTTGTAAAACCCTATCAGGTATACGAAAGTGGCGTATCAAAGGGAGAATTTCCGACGACAGGATCATCAAAATCAGAACATAGAACAAAAACAGTTACCAAACAATATAATCTGCAGGGAACTTATGAAAAGAATTTCCATAAGAACTACCTGAAAGCGTTAGTTGGATTTCAAAGCGAAGAATTACATAACACTTATCTGTTAGCCGGTCGTAAAAATTATTATTACGATGGATATGAAGAACTTGTAAATGGTGACGTTAGTACCGCATCGAATTCCAGTTCAAAATACGCATGGTCTATGCTGTCATACTTCTTTAGACTAAATTATGCATACAATGACAGATATCTGCTCGAAGTCAACGGTCGCTACGATGGTACTTCAAGATTCAAGAAAGGACATCGCTGGGGTTTCTTCCCTTCGGTATCCGCCGGATGGAGAATATCCGAAGAGAACTTCTTTGAATCGGCTAAAAGTGTAGTAAGCAATCTGAAACTAAGAGCCTCCTATGGAGAATTAGGTAACCAGGCTATCAGTGGCTATTATCCCTATGCTTCATCTATAGGAAGCACTACCACCTATGGATATTGGTTTGATAAAGAGCTTGCTGCCGGTGTCGCACAGATTCAGTTGGCTAACGAAGCAATAACCTGGGAAAAATCAAAACAAATTAATGCGGGTATCGATATTGGTATGTTTAATAACCGTTTGAATGCAACCTTCGATTATTATATAAAAAATATCACAGACATGCTTCAGCAATTCCCCGTTCCATTGTTCGTAGGAATGACGGCTCCATGGGAAAACGCCGGTTCGATGAGAAACAGCGGCTGGGAACTTTCGCTATCCTGGCAAGACCGTATCGGTAGTGTAAACTACTACGTCAAAGGAAATCTTTCTGATGTAAAAAACAAAGTAATAGACTTATATGGGAAAGAGTACGTAGGCACTACAACAATCACCAAAGAAGGCGAAGAATATAACTCATGGTACGGATACGTTGCCGACGGTTATTTCCAAAGCCGGGAAGAGATCAACAACTCTCCCGTATACGGTGGTAACCCCAACAATATAAAACCGGGATATATTAAATATAAAGATATCAGCGGTCCGGATGGAGTTCCCGATGGAAAAATAGATAATTACGACCGTACGATACTCGGCAACTCTACTCCGCGATATGAATTCGGACTGACATTAGGCGGCGATTGGAAAGGTCTTGATTTCTCCTTGTTCTTTCAGGGAGTGGGTAAAAGAGATGTATATTACTCCGGAGCAGGGGCACGTGCTTTATCCGGCAATTACACGATATATAAATATCAACTGGATTATTGGACTGAGGACAACCCCCATGCAAAATTCCCGATTTTACTTGAAGATCCCAGCGGAACCAATCCAAACAATATGATATCAAGCTTCTGGGTAAAAAGCGGAGCCTATTGCCGCCTGAAAAATATTGTATTAGGATATACGCTGCCGCAAACATGGATACAGAAAGCTGCGCTATCCAAAGTGAGAATTTATGCAAGTGCACAGAATCTGTTTACCATAAAAAACAACTTTTACGAAGGTTTCGACCCTGAAAACAGTATCGGATCAGGCGCAAGCTGCTATCCGTTGAACAAAACATTTATATTCGGACTCAATGTGGAATTTTAATTGATAAAAAAAGATGAAAAAGACAACCTTATATAATTTAATAGCTACGTTTTTTATCACCATGAGTGTTAGCTCATGTGCCGATTTTCTCGACCAGGAAAACCCTGCCTACGATGCCGAAGGATTCTATGCAACCGAAGCAGGATTAAAAGAAGGCGTTACCGGTATTTATCCTCTTTTGTATTTCGATATGAACTGGGCAGTACCTGCATGTATTGTGCTCGACCATTATACGGCATACGGACTCGAACAAGATGAAAATAGTTCGATTGGTGCAGGGGGAACGTTAAATCCCGACAATGGAAAGATTCAGGCGTTCTGGACCGGAGAATATCAAATAGCCGCCCGTGCCAACTCTGTAATTTACGGTGCCAAAGATGCCGTAGCAGGAATGAGCGATGCAGCCAGGCAGTATTATGCCGAAGCACGCGTACTAAGGGCTTATGCTTATTATAATCTTATATCGGCATTTGGCGATGTACCTTTCTTTACTGCTCCTGTAACTATCGATGAGTACAAGGTAGGACGTACTCCCAAAGGAGAGATTATCGATTTTCTGATAAAAGACCTGAACGATGCTGCCGATTATCTCCCGTGGACCGCAACCCAACGGGGACGGGTAGACAAAGCCGTCGCATACGGATTAATAGCACGTATAGGATTATTTGGTGGAAGCTTTAATGTAGAAAATAAAGCCGCCGAGTACTTCAGCATAGCCGCCGATGCAGCAAGTAAGGTGATCGGTAAACGTAAATTGGCACCCAAATTCTCCGACTTGTTCAATCTGACCGGCCAGGCTAAGAGTGAAGTCCGAGACGAACTGTTATGGGAATTAATGTATTCTACAAACGGAACGAAAAAATTGCATACAGTAGGTTATGGACATTCATCGCGTAACTATGCATCATCGGTACGTTTCCCGAGTTCTCTGATTGTAGATACTTACGAATGTATCGATGGAAAACGTATAGACGAATCTCCTCTTTATGACCCGAAACAGCCTACCTTAAACAGAGATCCGCGTTTTAATGCCACATTAGCAGGACATGGTGACACAATAAACTATACCATTACCGACGGCAATAACCCTCAGAAACTTATTCTCAACATTTATGATGATAAGACCCGGTTCTATCCCCGTAGAAACGCCTGGTATACCGCACCGAATGTAGATGTCACCTCCACCAGCCCATCACTCGTGAACAGTGGAGTAGGATATTTATGGCGCAAATATGCCGATGAAAACACCGAATTGCTGATGAGCTCTTCAAGCAATCTTATTCTGATGCGTTACGCCGAGATACTCCTTTCGTATGCCGAAGCCAAAATTGAACTCAATGAGTTGGACGAATCGGTATATTCGGCCATTAACGAAGTACGCAAACGCGCCGGAATGCCGGAGGTTTCGACAGACAGGAAAGGAGATCAAAACAAAATGCGACAGTTAATACGACGCGAACGCAAAGTTGAATTGGCGCTCGAAGGATTACTCTTCGTTGATGTTCGGCGCTGGGGTATAGGTGATATGCTTAACGAGCATCCCTCTTACGGACAACCTAAACCGGACATCAGATATGAAGGATTAGAGCCAACTGATATTCCTGATTTTAAGACAGACGAACGGCACGACCTTAATGATATTCCTTCATATGAGGCTTATAAAGACAAACTCAGGGTGCGCGACAGAAACAGATATTGGGATCCGAAATTCACATGGTGGCCTATCCCACGTTTGGAAACAGACCGCGACCCGAATCTTACTAACCCTGATTATTGATAATCACCATATAATACCCGTAAACTCATAGATTATGACGAAAAGTTGTTTAATATCTATTCTTGTCTCTCTCGTAAGCTTAACTGCATCGTGGGGCCAAGCCAAAGGTACGCAAATTACCGAAACCGACTCGACCGTGACACTCCGGAATAGCAAAGTGAGAGTTGAATTTCCTAAGGGCGAAGCTTTCGATATCTCGAAACTCACCCTTAGCGGAAAAGAATTAATATTGGGCAAAGGATATAATACTGTTCCGTGGACACTCACCTATAAAGGTCCCCAAGGAGAAAATCCGGTGCTTTTCCCTTCTCATGGAGAATATACCGGATGGTCGAAAGGAACAAAAAACGGTAATACTGCCATTGCTTTCAAGTGGAACATGAGACTCACTTACAATGATTTGGTCCCGGTGGTAATGACTGTTTCTGTTCCTGACGATTCAGAACTTATCTATTGGGATATCCAGGCGGGAACTCCCGAAGGTTGGTTGATAAGTAATACCCAGTTTCCACGCGTAACCGTAACGCGTCCTGATGATGCCAAATTAATCACCTCAGCAGGCTGGGGTGCGGAGTACGAGCTGAAGAATCCTCAGGTGTATTCTTCAAGCTATCCTTCGGTAACCGGTTCTATGCAGCTCCTGCTTCTTCACAATTCAGACGGTTCAGTCTATTACGCTACCGAAGATAAAGAAGCTTGCGGCAAAGACTTCAGAGCTGCCGTAGGCGAAAAGAGTGTTACTCTATTAACAGATATTGTAGCTTCCGAAGGTTGGTCGGACGATACAACCGAAACATTCACTGTTCCATGGTCAACAGTTATCGGATATTCAAATATCGGTTGGCAAGATGCCGCAACGAAATGGTACCGCCCTTTCACTTTTACTACCGAATGGGGAAGTAAACCTTTGGCATCCCGTAATATACCACAGTGGCTTTTGGATACCGATATCTGGATTAGAGCAAAAGGAGTAAACGACACCGTAAGAAGTGCCGTAAATAAAGCCATCGACCTGTATGGCAAAAACACCTTTGTTCACTGGTACTTCTGGCACCATTATCCTTATGATACGCATTATCCCGATTACTTCCCGCCAAAAGCCGGCTTTGCCGACATGATAGCCGAAGTAAGGAAAAGAGGGTGTCATACCGTTCCCTACATTAACGGCCGGTTGTGGGATCCTGACAGTGACAGCTATAAAACTCTGAACGGGGCTTCTGCCTCGTGCAGAAAGCCAGACGGTACACTTTATACCGAAATTTACCCAACGTCACAGGTATTGAACACCGTAACCTGTCCCGCATCCGGACTGTGGCAAAACATCATAACCGATCTTGTAATAAAAATCCAAAAAGAGTTGAAAACAAACGGAGTATATATCGACCAGATAGCGGCAGCAGCCCCTCAGCCTTGCTGGGCTACCAACCATGGACATGCCTGTGGCGGAGGTGATTACTGGCATAAATCTTACCGTCATCTGATGGACTCTCTCCGTACTCATCACCTGGAACCGGGAAACATACTTATAAGCGAGGAAAATGCGGAATGCTACATCGACATGTTCGATTTGTTGCTTACGGTCAATTCTCCTCACAACGGTTGCAAGATTGTGCCTTTGTTCCCGATGGTTTATTCCGACAGGCTCATCACTTCGGCCTATACGTATTCTCCTACCGACAGAGTGAATCGTGGTGATTTTCTGTATCAAACCATGCAATGCTTTCTGTATGGCTCCCAGTTAGGATGGGTAGACCCTACTTTGTTAATGAAAGACGAAGCCAAAAGAGAAGCTAATTTTTTAAAGACTCTTTCTACGCTACGCAAAAAACAACACGATGTTTTTGTTGGCGGAAGATATATAAAAGAAATCATACCGGAAGGAGATAATCCGTCAATAGATGTCCCCGGATTCGGAGAGATGAATGTTGTTGCCGGTTCCGAATGGCTCTCTTCTAAAGGTCAGAAAGTTCAATATTACGTGAATATGGACAGTGTCGATCATGAAATAGTATTGCCTGACCATAAAAAGATTACTGTAAAAGCCCTGCAAGGCATAAGAATAAATTTATAGAGTCATGAAAAACAGATATTCTTTACCATTATTTTTATTGAGTTGCCTCACATTCAGCTCTTTTGCTTCCAATACCTGGAAACTGCAAAATGTCGAATATCGTGTGGATACTTTATCGCACATAGTGATAGGTCCCGGAACTACCCAAACAATTTTAGCTCTGGAAGGACCGGTAAAGCTACGTGTGTTTTATACAACCACCGATATGACCAACCCGAATGTAAACCTGAAATTAATAATGGGGAAAGATAATCTGACAAGTAACGTAACCGTACCGAACATGCCGGCATCTCACAACGATCCCGAAAATATATATTTTGCCGGGGTGAATGCCGATTTCATTGGTGGTATGGGCCCTGTAGGTACAACTGTGGCAGATGGCGAACTCTATAAGAGTTATAAGGGAACCGGCTGGTATGCAATAGGTATTGATAAAGATAAGAAATTCTGTTCCGGTGCCCCCTATACGACATTTAAATTAGTCTCGCCAAATGCCGGACAGGCATCTATCAAAGCTGTCAATGCAGTACGTAGCGATAATGAACTGATATTATTCACTTCGCGTAAAGGAAGTACTACAGGTACCAAAGGTGCGGGAGTAGAAGTAGGAGCTGTACCTGTCGATGGCCCATTGAAAGCCGAGGGAACAACTAAAATGCGTGTCACCATTGCACCGGTCAAAGACGTTGGTAATATGTCGATTCCTGAAGGAGGGTTTGTCTTATCCGGTACAGGATTTACAGCAAATACATTAGCCAAAATGCAATTAGGTGAAGAGTTTGAAGTGACTCCAACCCTCTATTTTGACAACGTAGTGAAAACAGATATCATGGAAATGTGCGGCGGATGCCCGATGCTCTTACAGGGAGGCAAAATCCTTGAAACGCAAGGTGCATTGGATCATCTGGCCAACCGAGAACCCCGTACGGCAATAGGCTATAATTCGGACGGGACAAAGGCCATACTGCTGGTTGTCGATGGTCGCCAAACAGGAGTATCGGTCGGTGTACCTTCAAAAGACCTGGCTGCAATCATGCTCAATCTGGGATGTACGGAGGCTCTGAATTTCGATGGTGGCGGTTCCTCTACTTTATATGTCAAAGAATTGGGAGTGGTCAATACACCAAGTGAAGGGAGCCTGAGAGCAGTCAAAAACGGACTGTTTATCACAACTCCCGTCACCGAGGACAAGGTAATAGCAGAAATTCGCTTTGCCGACTACGCTAAAAAAGTGGAACGCAATAGTTATTACTCTCCGGTGATATACGGCTACAATGCACAGGGTGTGTTGATTGATACGAATGTAAAAGGAATCATGCTTTCCTGCAGTGCGAAATTGGGAAAAGTACAAGAAAACGGGAGTACGGTACTGTGTAATGGTACAGGTACTCAACTACTAACAGCCTCTTTAGATGAATTGACATCAACAATACTCGTTACAGTAGAAAGTTCCGGAACAGGGATAACTTCCATAGCTGATGGAGACAAGGATGTAAATATCTACCCCAACCCCATAAGAACAGGAGAGCAAGCCCGTATCAATTTCAACGGAAGCGCAAAAATAAATATTTATAATGCTACCGGACAATTGGTAAACAGTTTTAATTGTGAAAATAGCGAAGACGCCGCGGTAACACTACCGACCGAATCGTTAAGCCCAGGGTTTTATATGATTTCAATATCAGGTGAAACATCCAATAAGATAGCCAAATTACTGATACAGTAATTCAATCAAAAATAGTTCTATTGTTTAACTTAAATTTCAAAGGTGATGAAAAAACAATTACTTACAGCAGCGTTAATGCTAACCGGCATGTTCGCTTTGACTCCTTCTGTTGCAGATGCGAAGTCTACTATGGATTCAAATCTTACTTTGTTATGGATGAACACGGATGTGGCTCCATTGACATTGGACGTACGCCAGGGTTTTGGTAGAGATGGAAAATTCTATCTTCAAAACAAGGCAACCAAGACAATCGAAGTATGGAATGAAACCGGAAGAATCCAAGAGATTCCTTCCGGAGCAGGTACTAACATTACTTTCGATGATGCAGGAAACATCCTCGTACGTATCGGTACATTTCCTGATCCTTTTAACAAGGATATCAATGAATTGAGAATTATTCCTGCCGACGGCTCAGCAGCGATAGATATTGCATTAAGCGGTATCACAGGAGGACGTCTCGACTTCTGGGGACATGTTCAAGGCAACGTACTTGATAAGGAAACCGGCGGTATCATATACATGGGTACCACCTATTACCCCCAGCTGGTTGAAATACCTATCATAGACGGTAAACAAGATGTGGCCAACACATACACTTACACATATGCAAGCCCCTTCGGAATTGCAGGAAACTTTGCCACTACTACGATCATCTCAGCTTGGGAAGGAAAAGAGAATGTGTCTATTTTAAGTCCGTTATTTAATAAGACGAATTGCAATTCCATCCAGAAGCTATCATTGGATGAAGATGGAAACTGGTCGCACGACTCTTATTATATAACACCCCGCCACAGCGGATGTGCAGGATTCTATATCTTCAAACTCGGAGGACAAGATTACATCGTATATCCTTCCGGCTCGAACAACGCTGACGGCTTCACCGTATCAAAACTGGCTACGAAAGCTATCCCTGATGTTGAAGAGAGTGATGAATCGGTAAGAATAGCAACAAAATATTCAGAACAAAAAGATGATGGTAATCCCATGTATATCGGCAACGCTTTCTACGGAAATCATCTTTCGGCTGAAGCTATCAGCGAAACCCAGGCTCATATTTATCAATACTTCCCCAGTGGATACATTGCAAAATATTTATTCACAGTTGAAGGTGGTACCGGTGTTGCAAAAGTAGAAGCTCCCAAAGCAACAATTATCGGTGGTAAGGGTGAAATAACCATCGAAGGTGAACCGACTTTTATCGAGGTTTATACCATTGGCGGTACTCTTATAAGCCGAAACGAACACAATGTTAAGTGCATTCCGGGAACATATATTGTTAAAACAGATAACAATGTAACTAAAGTTATGGTTAAGTAAATGGCATTCGTTCAAATATCATTTTCTTAACATAACCAGTTACACAGGATAACAGAGAGAAGAGGTTGTAGTATTTTCTTTCTACAGCCTCTTTTTATCAATCACATTTACCTAACTATAAGAAACCATCTACACCATGAAGAAAGCCATAATACCTATATTATACGCTCTCGTCTTTTCATTTGGCAACGTACTGGCCGGTAATAAGCCATTACCTAAAGATATAAATTCGATTATAAACCAACTTACTTTAGAACAAAAAGCCCGGCTTCTGGTAGGATGTACGGGTAGTGATAACGGCTTAAGCCACATGGTTGCAGGTTCCGCAGGATATACCTTTCCTATCGATTCTTTAGGCATTCCCTCCATCAACCTGGCAGATGGTCCGGTCGGTGTACGAATCACCCCTGTTCCATCGAATTGGAAATACATCATATATGATTCTTTGGGCATCCCCTCTACGGGCCCGGCAGAAAACCCGGTAAGCGGGAAATCCCCCTATCCAATTAAAAAATACACCTCTTATTGCACCTGTTTCCCCTCCACTACCGCATTAGCCGCCACCTGGAATAAAGACATAGCACGACTGGAAGGCAATGCAATAGGCGATGAAGCCAGGGCATATGGTGTCGATATCGTACTTACACCGGGAATCAATATCATGCGCAATCCTCTTTGCGGACGCAATTTTGAATATTTCTCCGAAGACCCTTACCTCTCAGGCATCATGGGAGCAGCCATGATTAACGGAATTCAGGACAAAGGCATTGGGACCAGCCTAAAGCATTTTATAGCCAATAATCAGCAAACCGGCAAACTCTATAACGACGCACGCATCTCACAACGCGCACTACGCGAAATCTATCTCAAAGGATTCGAAATCTGTATAAAAAACTCCGATCCATGGACCGTAATGGGTTCTTATAACAAAATTGGGGGTAAATATACTCAGGCTAATCCGGAACTACTTCAAACAATTCTTCGCGACGAGTGGAAGTACAACGGACTGATAGTGACCGATTGGTATAAAAAAAGGGATACCGCCGACCAGCTTAACGGTGGAACAGATTTAATGATGCCGGGAGAACAATCTCAAATAGACGAAATAATAGCTGGAGTAGAAAGTGGCCGGATCAGTGAAGCTACTTTAAACAAAAGTGTAAAATATACATTGGAACTCATTTTCAAATCTATTTCTTATAAAAACTGGAAGTATACAGAAGCTCCCAACCTTTCCGAAAATGCAGAATTAGCGCGTAGTATAGCCACCGAAGGAATGGTATTACTGAAAAATGACAACTCTTTTCTTCCCATACCCAAAGGGACTAAAATTGCTCTGTTCGGTGCTACTGCATACAAGTCTATTGCAGGTGGTACAGGTTCATCAAATGTAAATAAAGCTCATATTACTGATATATCTACCGGACTTGAAAATGGCGGCTATCAACTCAACAACAGATTGAAAGGAATCTATACAAAATTCGTAGAATTCCAGAATGATCTTCTTGATAAACACCCCCAAAGTACTGACTGGGAAAAATTATCTTATAACAGGACAGTCATTCCCGAAATGGATCTGACAAAGGCAGAAAATACCATCGAACAGGAAGCTAAAAATTCTGATATCGCACTAATCGTTATCGGTAGAGGCTCCGGAGAAGAATCCGACAGAAGGTTAGAGGGAGATTTCTATCTTACTCCCGAAGAAAAATTCATGATCGATAAAGTATCCTCCCAATTCCATGCCTTAGGGAAAAAAGTAGCCGTAGTAATGAATGTCTGTGGCGTAATGGAAATGAATTCCTGGAAAGAGAAACCGGACGCTATACTACTGGCATGGTTTCCGGGGCAAGAATGTGGAGATGCCATAACAGATATAATTAGTGGGAAAGTAAACCCTTCCGGAAAACTCCCGATGACTTTCCCGACAGATTATTTCGATATTCCTTCTTCTAAAAACTTTCCAATGGTAGGAGAGACCAAGAGTGGCAAAAATTTCGATTATACCAATTATGAAGAAGATATATGGGTGGGTTACCGTTACTTTAATACAGTAAAGCAATCGATTGTTTATCCTTTCGGATATGGACTATCTTATACCAATTTCTCTTTCAGCAAACCTAAAATAGAAAGAAAAAATAATAAATGGATCGCAAATATTGAGGTGACCAATACAGGTAATGTATCCGGCAAGGAAGTGGTACAACTCTATATTTCTGCTCCTGAAACCTTCATTCAAAAACCCGATATAGAATTAAAAGCCTTTGGAAAAACCCGGGAGTTAAAACCCGGAGAAAGTGAAATAATAAAACTTCAGTTTACCGATTATGATATAGCTTCATTCGATGAAAACAATTCGCAATGGCTTACATCAAAAGGGAAATATCTCCTGTCTTTCGGTTCTTCAAGTAATGACCTTAAGGCTACCATTCCATTCAGTATCCGTAAAGATAAAACCTGGAAAGTGAATGATGTACTAAAACCCATTGAGAAAGTAAACGTTATGAAACTCTCCATTAAATAACCGGTTTACAAAAACGATTACTACCATTATTGAAAAAAGTCATAACTGATAAAAAGAAAAGAATGTTTATCACAACACTTAAAAAAAAATATATAACACTTATAGTCATAATAAGTATCCTTACCGGAGTAAATACGACACTGGCAGCTTACCAGACTGATGAAATATCAGATATGGCTCTTATCTATCAGGGAGGTACTCATCGCCCCGAATGGACGGAAGACGAACTACGTCCCTATGTCATACATACTTTTGCCGATGGACGTATGGACTGGTTTTTCGACTCTTTTTTATTTTTTGAGTTTACAGATAACTGGCAGATAGCATTCGGGTATAATTATGGAGCACGAAATGCCAGAAAGAGTGATTGGGAATGGTTACTCAACAGAATCTTTGAAAAAGGTAAATCCCTCGATGCATTGAATTCGTGTATCGAACATTATAAAACGATTATCGGAGAACCTCAGTTTAAACACAAAATAGTATTAGGGGTAGTATCGCCTATTACTGATCAAACCGATTGGGGAAACCTTGATGGAGAAATATTAAACTTTGCACATCGGAATGACCAGATAAAAGCTGCAAAATGGTACATTGACCAACTCACAGAACGATTTAACGAAGGAGCATACGAGAATCTCGAACTAACAGGGTTTTATTGGCTTGAGGAGAGCACTGCTAAATGCGGAGATTTACCAAAAGATGTAAGTGACTATATCCACCAACTGGATAAACGATTTTACTGGATTCCATACTGGAATGCCCAGGGGTATAACTTATGGAGAAAGTTAGGATTTGATACTGCTTTTTTACAACCGAATCATTTCTTTGACAAAGAGATAGCAGATGATCGCCTCCTTCAGGCATGCAATACTGCAAATAAATTCAATATGGGATTGGAAGTAGAGTTCGATAGTCGTGTATTATACGAAAACGAAGATTCATATTACAGCAGACTGGAGAGTTATATCAATGCTTTTGAAAAGAATAATGTCTTTGAAAATTCGGCAATAGCCTATTACTCAGGAACAAAAGGTATACTTGATATGTATCGTTCAAATTCTATCGAAAACACTCTTATTCTTGATAGAATAGCCAATCATATATTAAAAAGGCGTAGCCGGAGCGTAGGTATTGAAACTGCCAATGACCCGAAAACTGATGTTATTGTGGCAGGGGGTATCGGAGAATTACGTATAGAGGGAATCGCCGAATCGATTAAGATATACACTACAAATGGAATACTTGTCAGCCAAAATACCAGAAAGCTACAATGCGCACCAGGTGTTTATATAGTAAAAATTGACGGAGAAACCAGAAAAGTTATTGTACGATAATAAACTAATAGAAACTTATTTATAAAAAGAACAAACATGAAAAAGATTTTATATTTCTTAGTGATACTAATCATTGTAGCTCCTATACATCTGATAGAAGCTCAAAATAGTCAAAAGAACAAGTATAAAACCAGTAAGATCAGAGATCTTGCATTAATATACCAGGGAGGTGTACAGAGAATCGACTGGACTCCTGATCAGTTTGTCCCGTATGTCACCCATCAGTTTGCCAACGGCACGAAAGACTGGTTATTCGATGGCTTTCTGTTCCTCGAGTTTGCCGATGGTAAAGGTCATAATTATGCCTATGGATATGCAAAGAAACAGGCACGAAAAATAGAGTGGGAATGGCTTCTCGACAGGTTGTTTGAAAAAGGGAAAGCGCTGGATGCATTAAACCAATGCATTGAAAATGAGAAAAAAAACATCGGAAAACCATCCTTCAAACATCAAGTCATTTTAGGAATTGCTATACCATTACCTAAACAAAAAGACTGGGGAAGCATCGATGGAAATCCTCTTGATTTTAATCAACAGTCTGACCAGGTTAAAGCAGCCCAATGGTATATAGACCAACTCATGACCCGTTTTAAAAAAGCTAAATACAAAAATCTGGAACTTGCCGGTTTCTACTGGGTAGATGAAGATATAGCAACCTGTAAAGATCTTCCTAAATATGTAAGTCAATACATCCACTCAAAGAAAAAAGAGTTTGTATGGATCCCCTATTGGAAGGCCAAAGGATACGAACAGTGGAAAGACTTGGGATTTGATATCGCATATCAACAGCCGAACCATTTCTTCACAAAGGATATCCCTGACTCCCGACTGGACGAAGCTTGTGAACTCGCTTTGAACAATGGAATGGCTATGGAATTCGAATGTGACAGCAAGGCTCTTTACGATTGTGAGGATTCTTCGTATGACAGGATGTTAGCCTACATCGAGGCATTTGAGAAACACAAAGTATTTGAGACCTCTGCCATTGCATATTACACCGGAAGTAAAGGATTTATTGACATGTATAATTCTACTTCTCCGGAGGATAAGAAGATTATGGATCGCCTGGCACGTCATATTACTGCCCGTAGAAATATGAAAGCATTAACCAAATAGATGGACCGGATTATATTAATTATATGTATGTTTATTTCCCTATCGTCTTATTCTCAAAACAAACTGAGCATAATAACGAAGACAGGGGAAGATGTATATATATCTTCTATGATCGATGACCGTCATGTAATAAACTACTGGTTCAAAAAATGCATGGCCAATGACTTATTTACATTTTACCGTGTTTCCATTACTTCCGATTCCACTAATACTCAAATAGTAAATGAAACCTATAGCGATAATATAGGTCCATTTAACATTCTGGAAGGCGGTTGGTGTGGCGGTAACCATCTGTTCCTGGATGAAAAAACCCAAACAGCCGAAACATTTTCTATCAAATTGTATGCTGATGGGCGTAGTATCACTACTGATACTACGCTCAAAGCACATACAATTAAAATTGAAGTAAAAAATTACATTATTAACCCGCTCAGTGCAAAAGAAAGAGATAATCAGATATACTTCACCGATACGCTGTGCACTGAAAATGTAAACTACACAGTAAACGGTAATAGTATCCAGGTAGATTTATCCCATGATTATACCAATAGAATCCCGGTTATAATAGAAAAATATTATGGGATGCAATCTATGTTTAAAAACGAAAAACAACTTCTTACTCCTTCTGGTGAATATCCGTATTGGACTGACATAAAAAAAGTAAATAGATTCAAGAAAAAAGATTTCCCCCGTTTCAACCGGTATATTGAAAAGGGCGATTCTTACTTTCAGTCCTCCTTTCTCCTCAATCGCAGTTTGGGAACACACAATGAACTTCCTGATGATGATATTATTTTCATAGGTAATTCATGGACCAAATGCTATCATAAACTGATAGGAAACGTACCACGTACTGCCGGTGACTACGATTCATGGAGTGGAGTTTATACCTGGATTACGACACCACTACTCGACAATGAGTCCGCATTCGCCTATGACGGATTTATTGATGGGGAAAAAGCTATCTTCTTCTGCAATAATATAAAAGGGAACTTTACCTTTCCTTTCCCGGAAAGTATAGAATACAAGAAAATAAACTTTATAGAAAACTCCTCTGATTCTAAAATCAAAAGGAAAAACGGTTTTATTTATCTTCCTTGCAACTCACCGGGGAGTGTAATTATCTCATTGAAAAAATAATCCCAAATTTTAGAATATATGAAAAGGAAACTAACATTGATTTACTTAACAGGACTTCTTACAATTGGTATTACAAATACAAATGCCCAGCCAAAGGTCGTCGCCCACCGTGGACACTGGGATACCGAAGGCTCAGCACAAAACTCCATCAGAGCACTAATCAAAGCTGATTCTATTAAATGCGATGCATGTGAATTTGATGTATGGTTAACGGCCGATAAACAGCTTATAGTAAATCATGACGACGTTATAAATGGTTATGAAATAGAAACCACTTCCTCTGATACAATCCTCAGTCAAAAGTTAAAAAACGGAGAATTTTTGCCCTCATTAAGTCAATTTCTCGATGTCGCAAAACTCCTTACAATAGATCTTGTATTAGAAATAAAGCCTCACAAAAATAAAGAGCACGAAGCAGAAGCCGTCAAAATGGTACTCACCATGGTACAAGAAAAAGGTTTGGAAGAGAAAACATCCTACATAACATTCTCCAGAAATGCTTTTGATGAGCTTGTAAAACAAACCCGACGGCCAATTCTTTACCTGAATGGAGTGGCTCCGGATGTACTAAAAAGCATTGGTGGAACGGGAGCCGACTATCACATCAATGTATTCAAGAAAAATCCCGAATGGATAAAACAACTTCATAATTTAGGGCTTGAAGTTAACATCTGGACAGTTAGTGATCCTGAAGGGATTCAATGGTGCATCGACAATGGTGCCGACTATATTACTACCAACAACCCAGAATTAGTACAGAAAATGATTAAACAAAAATGATAAAAGAACACTATAAATAGCGGCGGTATTAAACAGCTATTTTGCATAGAAGATAGAAAAAAAATCATTTATAATGCAAAAATTACTATATTTGTGTTGGAGAGTAAGAACCAATGCATATAAATAAAGAACAGGAAAACTCATTTTCACCCTCAAACAGGCAAGAAAATCATCTTTGGATTGATTTCATAAACGGAGATGATAAAAGTTTTGAACTGATTTACAAGAAGTATGTCGGGGTTCTTTTTCGTTATGGCATTCAATTCACTCAAGACGAAGATATTGTAAAAGATGCTATACATGATGTTTTCGTCCGCATATATAAGAATCGTACACAATTGAAGAAAGAGGTTAATATCAAATTCTATCTTTTCACCGCACTCAAGAATAGCCTGTATAATACGTTTAAACGCGAAATGGTATTCGAGAAACTCGGAGAACAGGAATTATATAATATATTAGACCATTCAGATGAAAACAAAGCGTTGTCAAGTCTGGAACAGGAATCGACAAGAAAAATAATCCTGCAACTAATGAACCAACTGACGGACCGGCAACGCGAAGTCATTTATCATCGCTTCATAGAAGAACTCTCTATGGAAGAGATAGGTGTCCTGATGCAAATGAATACTCAGTCCGTACAAAATCTCATTCAGCGTTCATTAAAAAAAATGCGCGAAAGTCAGTTACCTCTTCCTCTATCTATCTCATTGTTATACAAAGCCATAGAAGCTGTATAACCTATTTCCGTACAACTACTTTTTCACTTTTACTAAAAAAAATCACTTAAGGTGAGTATGTTTTCCTCTACCAATTGTATTCTGTATGTTACCGTAAACACAAGAAAGGATTAAAGCATACATGAATTATAAAGGCTGCACATATAAAGAACTACTACAGGATGATTTTTTCCTGGAATCACAGCTCACTCCAACGGATGAAAGTATCCGTTTCTGGAATACTCTCATAGAGAATGACGAGGCATTAGCTTCTGAAATCAACCGGGCACAGGAAATTATTTGCAGAATACCTTTCCGAAAAAAAGAAATTTCAGCAGATGCGCAAGATGAATTACTAAACAGAATTAATCAAAGCATTGAAGTTACTAAAAAGGAAAAGAGTAAAAAGCATTTATGGATCACTATATCAGCAGCAGCAAGTATCGCATTATTCTGTATATTGGGTTGGACCTACTACAGTGATTTTTACTCAAATGATAATTTAATGGCCATTGAAGAAGTAGCAAAGCCCACCCAGCTTCCCTCAGAAGTACAATTAATACGAAGTGACAACAACGAGATGACTATCCAGGGAGAAGAATCCGTCATTCAATATGATGAAAAGGGTACGCTTTCTATCAATTCCGAAAAAGTGGCTACTAAAGAAAATGACAAACCGGAAAAAAAGCAATCGAAATTCAATCAGTTAATTGTACCACCATGCAAACGCTCATTCTTGGCACTCTCAGATGGGACCAATATATGGGTAAGTGCCAATAGCCGTGTCGTTTATCCGGAAATATTTGAAGACGATAAGCGGGAAATTTTTGTAGAGGGAGAAGTATATCTGGAAGTATCACCAGACAAGAAAAAGCCATTTATAGTAAAAACAAATCAACTGGATATAAATGTATTGGGAACAAGTTTCAATGTATCTGCTTATGAAGGAGACAGTAATACGGCAGTAGTGCTTGTCAGCGGAAAAGTAAACATTCATACCAAAAATAATCTGGAGGCAACGCTCGCACCAAGTGATATGCTTTGCTTTGAATCCGGTAAGATTTCCCAAAGTAAAGTCAATACAGAAAATTACACCTCCTGGCGTTATGGTACTTACATGTTTGATAACGAAGAGTTTTCTGTCATATTAAACAAACTGTCCAAATATTACGGTCGGAAAATAGTATGGACAAAAGGAGTT
This sequence comes from Bacteroides sp. 41_26, assembly GCF_949740115.1. Taxonomy (NCBI): domain Bacteria; kingdom Pseudomonadati; phylum Bacteroidota; class Bacteroidia; order Bacteroidales; family Bacteroidaceae; genus Bacteroides; species Bacteroides sp. 41_26. The sequence continues at coordinate 8,144 of NZ_CATJGZ010000084.1, read as the reverse complement.
GGAAAACTTCATGGTTCGGGAACACTCAATTTAAAAGATGATATATTTAAACTGCTAAAAGGTCTGGAAGCTGCAGCACCAATAACCTTTACTCCAAAAAGTGATGAAATATTTGTAGATGTTAAACCCTAAAAAAAAGTAAATTTATGATAACTTAGAAAAGCACAATAACCCTAAAAAAAACCGGACGATACTGCAATATCATCCGGCTGTAGATTTCTAATAACTGGACTGACTGCAACCAGTCCAATTTTATTCAAACAAAAATCATTGTAAATGTATGAAAAACATATGTATAATTGGCAAAAACAGATGCCAATTAAATAAATTTATGAAAATCGGTCTTATAACTTTCTTAGCCACTACATGCATAATCATCGACTCATTTGCAAACAGTAGCTATGCCCAGGCAACACATATTTCTATAGATGTTGAAAACACGACTTTAAAAGAAGTATTCAGAGAAATAGAAAGAAATAGTGAATTTGTAATTTTCTACTTAGAAGAAGACGTAGATTCCAATAGAAAAGTATCCTTAAAAGTCAAGAACCAGACAGTAGACAAAGTTCTTGACAAAGTATTGGCAAAAACCAATAATTCTTATCTGATAGACGACAAGCAAATCTTTATTACCAAAAAGGAGAAAATGGCTTCTCCGGGTATTCCGGCTGTCACTCAACAAAAGGTAACCGTGAAAGGAGTGGTAACAGATATAAACGGCGAAAAGCTCCCCGGTGCTACCGTTGTAGTAGAAGGTACTCCCAGGGGAGCTATTACAGATATTGACGGTACTTACACTATCGACGTAAATAAGAACGAGAAACTTACTTTTTCTTATCTTGGAATGGCGAGCCAGACAATTGCTGTCGGAGATAAAAAGATTATCAATGTAACACTGAAAGAAAAGGAAGATATGCTGGAAGAAGTAACAATCGTTGCTTTTGGAAAGCAAAAAAAGGAGAGTGTAATCTCCTCCATCCAGACAGTACATGTCAAAGACCTGCGAGTTCCCTCCAGTAATCTGACAACAGCCCTTTCAGGACGTATAGCCGGAGTCATTTCTTATCAGACGAGTGGTGAACCGGGACAGGACAATGCGGAATTCTTTATCCGTGGTGTAACCTCTTTTGGTGCAGGGAAGGTAGACCCGCTTATCCTGATTGACAATGTGGAAGTATCTTCCAATGACCTGTCACGGCTACATCCGGACGATATTCAAAGTTTCTCTATTCTGAAAGATGCCACGGCAACTGCTTTGTACGGTGCTCGCGGTGCAAACGGCGTAATCCTCGTTACAACCAAAGAAGGAAAAGAAGGGAAGATAAAAGTCTCCTTCCGTGTGGAAAATTCCTTTTCTTCACCCACCAAGAAAATAGAGATGGCAGACCCCATCACTTATATGCGGCTTGCCAACGAAGCAGTAACCGCCCGGAATCCCCTGGCTCCGGTACCTTACTCAAACAGCAAAATCGATAATACCATCCGCGGAACAAATGAGTATGCTTATCCGGCAGTAGACTGGATGAAGATGCTGACCAAAGATGTAGCCATCAATCAAAGAGCCAATCTGAATATTTCGGGAGGTGGCAAAGTAGCCCGGTATTATATTGCAGGTTCTTTCTCTCAGGACAATGGTATTCTGAAAGTAGACAAGCGCAACAACTTTAATAATAATATCAATCTGAAAAAGTATCTGATCCGTTCTAATATAAACATCAATCTGACCAAAACGACAGAAGCAATCGTTCGTGTACATGGTACTTTCGATGATTATTCGGGACCTATCAGAGGAGGTAGCGAAATGTACAGGAATATTCTGAATGTAAGCCCTGTACGTTTTCCTGCTTATTACGAACCGGATAAAACCTATGCCGGTACTACCCACATCCTGTTTGGTGGTAATGAGGGGGTGCAATATATGAATCCCTATGCCGAAATGGTAAAGGGTTACAAGCAGGAAAGCAAAACAGTAATGATGGCCCAGATGGAATTGAAACAGGATTTTGGAAAATGGGTAAAAGGGTTGACAGGCCGCTTGTTGGGTAATACAATCCGTACTTCCGGTTTTGATGTGACACGAGCATACAGTCCGTTCTACTATGAATCAACCTATGACAGACTCACAGATAGTTATACCCTGACAGAACTAAATCCGGACACTGGTGAAGAATTTATCAGCTATAATCCGGGGAGTAAAACGGTTATCAGTTCATTCTATGGAGAAGCTTCTCTTGCTTACAATCGCGATTTTAAAAAGAATGCAGTAAGTGGTATGCTAGTAGCCATTGCACGTAACTCACTGACGGGTAATGCTTCTACTCTTTCCGAGTCTTTACAGAAAAGAAATCTGGGATTATCAGGACGTTTTACCTATGCATATGACTCCCGTTACATGGCAGAGTTCAACTTTGGATATAATGGTTCGGAGAAGTTTGACAAGGGCCACCGCTGGGGATTTTTTCCTTCATTCGGACTTGGATGGTCTATCTCCAATGAAGACTTCTGGACAGACAATCTGAAAAAAGTTGTATCCAAACTCAAACTACGTGCCACATACGGTCTGGTAGGTAATGACGAAATCGGAAAGGAGAGTCAGCGTTTCTTCTATCTTTCACAAGTAACCATAGGTGGCGGAGATAGCTTCAGCACCGGATATGAATTTAACGGAAGAACCCGTAAAGGCGTAAAAATCAGTAATTATCCTAACTCCGAGATCGGATGGGAGATAGCTTATAAAACGAATCTTGGTGTTGAACTCGGACTGTTTGACGGAAAGGTAGATATCATGGCAGACTTTTTCAAAGAACGCCGTACCAACATTCTCCAGTCCAGAGAAGATATTTCCACTTCAATGGGACTATGGGCTACTCCGGATGTTAATGTGGGAGAAGCGAACGGCAAAGGTATCGATATATCGATAGATTACAACCACTCTTTCCATAAGGATTTGTGGATGGTAGGACGAGCTAACTTTACATATGCCAAATCTACCTATCGTTTCTATGAAGAACCTGACTATAGTGCCATTCCCTGGAAATCAAAAATGGGCATGCCTATTTCGCAGAAATGGGGATATGTGGCCGAAAGACTTTTCATTGATGATGCAGATGTACAGAACTCTCCCCGGCAGGATTTCGGTGAATATCTGGCAGGCGACATCAAATACAAAGACATCAACAATGACGGTGTTATCAATGAAATAGATATGGTACCCATCGGATATCCTACCACACCGGAAATCAACTACGGATTCGGACTTTCCTTCGGATATAAGAACTTCGACCTCTCCGTATTCTTTCAAGGCTCCGCCCGCTCCTCATTCTGGATAGACGCTGATAAAATGTCTCCATTCAACCAATCCACTGCCAACGGAAGAGTGATTGAAACCGGATTGGCCAAATTCATTGCAGACGACCATTGGTCATTGACCTCTCAGAATCCGAAAGCATACTGGCCAAGGTTATCAAACACGCTTATTGCCAACAACAACCAACGCAGTACTCAATTTATGCAGGACGGTAGTTTTCTTCGCTTCAAAAGTGCGGAAATAGGTTATACACTTCCCAAGAGTTTTACGAACAAGATGAGGCTGACTACCTGTCGTTTTTATGCAAGCGGTACCAATCTGTTATTATTCAGTAAGTTCAAACTTTGGGATGTAGAAATGGGTGGTAACGGATTAGGCTATCCTATCCAGCGCGTTATTAACTTAGGACTTAATCTTTCATTCTAAAAACATATACATTATGAAAACATATCTGACGATTTTTAAAACCTTTATCCTGATACTCTGCATTTCACTGGCATCCTGTCAGGAATATTTAAATGTAGTTCCAGACAATATCCCCACAGTAGATCATGCATTCAAAAACCGGCACGAAGCAGAAGGATTCCTTTATGGCTGCTTTTCCTTCCTCCCTTCATTTGCCGATGCCGGTTCCAATCCGGCACTTCTTGGTGGAGACGAAGTATGGTATATTGATCCTGTAACCGGCATGAGCCCTCGCCTTTGGTACATTGCCCGTGGCGACCAGGGTACCAATGCTCCTTTGGCAAACTATTGGGGCAGCAAACAGAATGGCGATGATCTGAAAGGAGGTAAAGCAATATTCACAGCATTGAGCGATTGCAATATCTTTCTTGAAAACATTCACAAACCTTATGATCTGACAGAAGAAGAACGGACCAGATGGGTTGCAGAAGTAAAATTCTTAAAAGCATTCTATCATTTCTGGCTCTTCCGCATGTACGGACCTATCCCATTAATTAAAGAAAACCTGCCTATCAGTTCCACATCCGAAGAAGTACAAAGATACCGGGAGCCGGTAGACGAGGTAGTGAGTTATATCGCATCCTTACTGGACGAAGCTGCCAGTGATCTTCCGTTACAGATAGAAGATCTGATGAATGACCTGGGAAGACCTACCCAACCGATGGCACTGGCTGTAAAAGCACAACTCCTTACGTTAGCTGCCAGCCCGCTCTTCAATGGTAATCCCGACTATGCGGACATTACCGACAACAGAGGTATTCATCTTTTCCCGCAAAATTACAGTGCAGACAAGTGGAAAACAGCCGCAGATGCACTCAAAACCGCTATTGATGTAGCGCATGAAGCCGGTCATGATTTATTTGACTTCAAGCAGACAAACTATGCAAGCAAGCTGAATGAAAAGACAATTCTGGCTATGCAAGTGAGGGGAGCCGCTACAGAAAGATGGAACAAAGAAATCATCTGGGGCGATTCTAATTCAAACACAGATAACCTGCAACGCGCCTGCCATCCCATCTTCATGAGCGGACAAGGTACAGGTGGCCTGCGGAAATGCTATGCTCCTCCTTTAAGAATAGTTGAACAGTTTTATACCGAAAACGGAGTACCGATCGAAGAAGACAAAGACTGGGTAGGAGTAGATCCAATGGGAATAAAGACAGCATCTGCCAGTGACAAGCTGTATATTCAGGAAGGATTCGAGACAATCAATCTTCATTTCAAAAGAGAAGCCCGTTTTTATGGTTCTATCATTTTCGACGGGGGTACATTTTATGGTAACAGCAGGACCACTTCCGATGATAATCTTTGGGTAACCCAATTGAAATTCGGCAATATCGGTGGAGGTACCAATCCTTCGGACAGACATTCCAGCACTGGCTACCTGTGCAAGAAAATGATTCATTATTTATCGTCCGTACCTGATAACAGCGACCAGTTTACCCAACACAGATATGCTTTTCCTATTATACGTCTGGCCGATCTTTACTTAATGTATGCCGAAGCACTGAACGAATGGAAAGCAGCCCCGGATCAGGATGTATATGAATACATCGACAAAGTGAGAGCCAGAACCGGACTGGAAGGTGTGGTAAAAAGTTGGCAGGAACATTCATTAACTCCGGACAAACCGAAAAACAAGGAAGGAATGAGAGAAATTATACGCAGAGAACGTATGAACGAGCTGGCTTTCGAAGGCGTTCGTTTCTGGGACCTGAAACGATGGAAACTGGCAGAAACATACCTCAACAAACCGATACGTGGTCTGAATATTCTGGGTGAAACAGCACAGGATTTCTATCAGGTGAAAACTGTCTATCAATTGAAATATACAAAGAAGGATTACTTGTGGCCAATCAAACAAAGCGTTTTGTTAAGAAACAAAAACCTGGTACAAAACTTAAACTGGTAATTGTAAACAGATTAGTAACAGTTTAACAATAAAACAAAATGAAAAGAAATTATATAGCATACATATTGTTAACAGTTTCCCTGATGTGGAGCTGTTCGGAAGTAAAAGACTGGCAGGATGAAAAAGACAATATTCCTCCTAAAAGTGTAACAGACGTAGTAGTAGAGAATATAAACGGTGGTGCAATAATCACCTATAAACTACCCGATGATCCCGATCTTCTGGCTGTAAAAGCAGTGTACTACTACAAAAAAGGAGAAGACCTGAAGGAAGCATACTCATCTGCATTCAATAATACAATTTCACTGGAAGGCTTTCCTGATGTAAACGAACGTACCGTACAACTATTTGCCATTGATAAAAGTATGAATCACTCTGCCCCTGTAGAAGTACAGATCAAACCTCTCCTTCCTCCGGTAGAAATGATTCGTAAATCACTAAAAGTGAACCCTACATTCGGTGGAGTCTATATGCTATGGGAAAATGCACAGGAAGACGAGATATCTATCACTCTTTATAGAAAAGATGCTAAAGGTGACATGGCATTCTATGATGCCTATTACAGTAAAGCCAAAGAGGGTAAATACACGTTCAGAGGATTGGAAAACGCGGAACAGGAGTTCTATTTCGAGATCAAAGACAAATGGGGAAATTATTCAGCTCCGCTGGATACCGTACTGACTCCTTTGTTTGAAGAAGAGATCGTTGGACGTAACAACAGTGGCGATATCTGGCAAAGATGGGGATGGGACGATAAATCTTGCATTTACAGAGGTGACATCGTAGGGCAAGAAGCCGCTGCCAATCGTCAGTTCCGCCTGATTCATGATGGTAACACCTGGAATAATTCTACCTGGTGGCATACCAAGGGCAACAAGCTATCCGACTTTATCGACTGGCCTAATGCCGAATATACAGTAATGCCCTTGTACTTCACCATTGATATGGGCAGAAAAGCCTCTTATAGCCGGCTCAGGTATTGGATGAGAAGCCGTAGTCCTATCTTCTCAGCACAAACATTTACGAGTTTCGAAGTATGGGGTACCAACAATCCCAAACCTCTCAGCCAGATAGGAGACGGAAGTAAAGAAGATAACCTGAAGTACTGGACGGAATGGCCGGAAGTAAACGGCACGGATGAGTGGAAGAACGATTGGGAAAAACTGGCAGATTTCAAACTGACTTTACCCTCAGGAGCCACGGACCCCAATTTACTGACCAATGAAGATACCGAATTTATAAAAGCCGGATTTGAAGTAGAAATGGACCCGAAATACGCTAATGAACCTTTCCGTTACATTCGTTTTGTGGTTCGTGAATGTAGGGAACCCAGTGCTCAGATTCAGCTAAGTGAACTTAAATTCTGGGGAGCGTATAAAGAATAATTATAGAAAAGTATACCAAAGAGATGATTGACTGAAACGCAGATTAACCTGGATTCCCGCAAAGTAAATAAACGGAAAATAAAAAAGAACCGTCTTTCTAATTTGCACGAATTTGTGTTAATTTGCGTTCTATCGAATTAATTCATTTCTCATAAATGCATCAAAGTAAATGTCGACAAAAGTCCTGTATATCATTATCTTTACTATATTTGCGTCAACCTCTGTGGCGCAAAATAGGATTCTGAAGAAGTTTCCCGAAGGTTACACTCCGGAAGAGGTAGGAATCAAGGTTGCCAACCGCTTCCTATCGAGTAAACATATGCTACATGGTGGTAAATGGATACATTATGCTGAAGTATGTACCTGGTACGGAGCAGTACGCTTTGCCAGCGAAAGCAAGAATAAAGAGTTATCCAGGCAGCTACAAGAACGTTTTGACTTTTTGTGTACAGCAGAAAGAGATTTCCTGCCTATCAAAAATCATGTCGATTTGAACATGTTCGGATGTCTTCCTCTGGAATTCTATCTGATAACAAAAGAGATGCAATATCTGGATTTGGGAATTTCTTATGCCGACACACAATGGGAACTACCTGTAGAAGCCTCAGCCGAAGAAAAAAGGTGGACCGACAAAGGACTTAGCTGGCAAACCCGCTTGTGGATAGACGATATGTATATGATAACCATCTTGCAATCGCAAGCCTACAGAGCAACGGGCAACCGGAAATACATCGACCGGACTGCACGTTCAATGGCCGTCTACCTGGACGAATTGCAACGCCCTAACGGGCTGTTTTATCATGCCCCGGATGTTCCTTTCCTTTGGGGAAGAGGCAATGGATGGATGGCAGCAGGTATGGCTGAACTTTTGAAAGTATTGCCCAAAGACAACCCGGATCGTCCGCGTATCCTACAGGGGTATCTCGATATGATGAAAAGTTTAAAACAATATCAGGCAGAAAACGGTATGTGGAATCAGTTGATAGACGCTCCCGATTGCTGGAACGAGACTTCCGGAACGGCGATGTTTACCTACGCCATGATCACAGGCGTAAAGCAAGGCTGGCTGAAAGCC
>NZ_CATJGZ010000083.1:0-83818 GCF_949740115.1 Bacteroides sp. 41_26 | reverse complement strand
GGGGATAAAGAAAGAAATGGTAGTCTGCTCCTTAAAAGGATTGGGTATATTGGAATAAAGTTTGGCTTTCAGCTTTTCATCCAGCAATGAGTTTACATCCGATTGTTCGTCTGCATCACTGATAGTAGATCGGGTTTGAATGCTTTTAGCTTGTTTCAATTCGTCAATTTCATTCTGCTGTTCTTTGATGGCTTCCACTAATAAAGGAATAATTTCAGAATAAGCAATGGCTTTCTTTCCATTGGGTAATGTATAAACAGCTTCCGGGAATATTTCTTCCAATTCCTGTGCAATAAAACCAGCCTTCTTTCTTTTCTTTTCAGCTTTTATCTTATTGACGATTTCAACCGGTACAGGAAATTGAGAAGATAAAGTATCTCGGGAAGAAACATCACTTTGAAGAGTATTTGCAGTAGGTGCTGTTTCTTCAACTTGTTCTTTCAGTTTATAAGTAACCCCACGAATTTGCTTTATTTTGTTCAAACTATTGTTTATCGAAGTTATATTTTCTTTGTAAGATTCATCGGAAGCTGTCAATAAACTACCCTTTGAATAAACAGTTCCGTCACCAGCTACATAAAAAGTAAGTGGGCCACCGCCATTCCGAACATCTCTTACAACATAAGCCATATCAGTATCCCGCCATGAGTAAACCCGTATTATATCGCCATAATCGTGAGAATACTTTGCATAAGCCATTAATGCGGCTTTTCCCCCGTAAGTATATACATTAATATAATCTGGAGTATTTAATCCTATGGAAGGATCGGCTCCAAGACCAATACCGCCATCCTTATTTATTGTTATTCCTTGTTTTGCTACTCCACCAAAATTCAAATAACCATAATCTCCATTAGAATATAATTTAAAAAGAAGAGGATTGGTCAATGCGCTGTTATAAATGGTCAATCCACCGGCAGTACCTGTTTTTCCAATATCCAAAAGACTGTACTTGGGAGTAGTAGTGCCAATTCCAACTTTACCATTTGAAAGCACTTTCAATTGTGCATGACTCGCTGAGCAGCAGAAGAAAAGAATAATTAAGATAAAAATTGCATTGTTAGTTTTCATAATTGTGTATTTTTAAAGTTTTATTTTATAAAAATAAACAATATGAAACTAAAAAGCAATTAAAAACTATTTTATTCAATATTACATATCGACAATTTATATTATTTAATAATACCTACGATTTATCTGTAAAAAATTTAATCATAGAAAATAATAGATGAAATTATAGAACTCTCTAATTATTGACCAAATAGTAAAGCCAAATATTTTCCATATTTACCTCTATTTTTTATATATAAAAGTATTTTATAAATAAGAAAAGGTACGTATATTCCTGATACTATTGCCAAAAAGGTTGCCATTTGCCATGAAATAGGAATAAATTCTGTCAATAAATTCTGAAATGCTACTTGAGGAAACCAAGAAAAAAGATAAATAGCTGAAGAAGAACCATATAAGATATTAAGGAATGTCCATTTCTTTTCAATATATAAATATCCTAATGAAATACTCATTAGGATTCCATTTATGGATTTAATGATATAAACAGTAGAATATAAATAAATATGAGATGGAAGAATGGAATAGGGTGGATTAGAAGTATGAAATAAAAGTAGTAGTATAGAAATTGAGAAAGTAATAATAAGTGTAATATGAGATTTCAGGCATAACACCCTATCAATTTGTTTTTGAAATAAAGAATAGTAAATTCCTAATACAAAATAAACTAAATAATGAATAACTCCTTCCAAGTTAAACAAAAGAAATCCGCGCAATGGATTGTAAATCATCAACAATAATAATCCTATTATGACAAAATATAAATTTTTAGAATTATTACATTTACCAAACAACCATATTATCAAGACACTAATTATTGTAATTATAAATAAAGTTGGCAAAAACCAATAAATTCTTATAACATTATCCCATGGATAAATAAGCATATGTACCCATGCTTCAAAATTACCATCTATTGGATGTAATGCATAATGACTAAGGTAAACTTTAGGTAGAAAAACAAGACTACTAATAAATAAATATGGCAATAGCAATCGCTTAGCTTTTTGATATACAAAATTCAAACAATTATTTGAAACTAAATTATTAATAGAATTTTCTTTTTTTTGTAAAGTATATTGCAATAAATATCCGGAAATAAATACAAATAATGGCATATGAAAACTATAGATCCAATCTCTAAATGGCTGTAAAGGATTATCATCCGACCAAGTAGTATTTGCATGTCCAATAACTACCAATATAATACCATAAATTTGAAGAAATGAAATTAAATAATTTTTTTTCATCAATAGTACTTAATTTATTATAGAAATCTATGAGAATCACATATATATCTAAATTCGAAAATTATATTATTAATAACAGAATAATCAATATCTTCATAACATCCTAAAAACTGTACGTCTATTTTTAGGATGTTATTTAAATTTTCTACCTATAATAAAAGGACAATACTTATTTATAAAGAAAATCAAAGGCAAACAAAGAATCATACTAATAATGCTAAATAGAATATTCACCCCTATTTTTCCTTCCAAAACAGTGAGAGGAATAGATAAGATATAAACCATCACAGCTTTTATAAAAGAAAATGTCATTAAATGAAATCCACTTATGATTATAGTATTATTTGAAAGATATTTAATCCAGTTAGCATCGCCAAACCATGAAGATAAATAAAGACATATATTAACTATAAAAATTATACCAGCTGTCCCTCCCAATAAAAACAAAAAATAATTATTATAAAAGTTTTTATACATTTCTACTCTTCCATTTAAAATGGATGCCCATATTAAAATTCCTAAAGCTATAATCAAATATAAAACATTGGACTTTCTAAAGAATTCTTTTTCTTTCATCATATATCCAAATACATAAAATATCATAGCAACAATAGCTGTATTAAAACTAAAAGGTATGAGATATGGATTAAACGTATAATTAAGATAAGCTACTATAATAAAAATTATTAATCCAATCCAAAAATGTTTTATCCTTTTGAATAACAAATAAAACAAATTTTCCACTACAAATAAACATACAAGAAACCAGATAGGAACATCATGTATCAATTTACTTCCATTCCCTAATAAAGCGCCAATTAACGGATCATACCATGGAATATTTGCATTAGCATCATCTCCAAAATGTCTTCCTAAAACAAACCAGAATAAATAGGTAATTATGTTTATCCATATATAAGGGATAATTAATTGCCTAAACCTTTTTTTTACAAAATCTTTATAGACAGGATTTCGTGAGAATGAAAAAAGATATCCTGATATAAAAAAGAATACAGGCATATGAAATATATAAATACCATCTTTAAAAGAGAAAAATAAATTGGTATGCCCTAATACTACCAAATATATTCCTATTACTTTACCATAATCTATCCAATCTATACGCCTCATAATCAATTTTCCAATATACTAAATTTTTTATTAATGTATTCACTCTCTATATCAGCAGCATCTAATATGCTATGAAACATAAAATCAGTTCTATAGTGTTTCATTTTATTTTTGTTTAAGTTGCGAATCTTATCAGGATACGCTAAAGCATAAGAAGAAGAATACCAAACAAAACATGCCGGACGATGTAACATAGGATAATCTTCTGCATGGAGATAATAACCATCTTCACCCAAAGCTTCACCATGATCGGACAGGAAAAATAAAATAGCTTTCTTTTTCTTCAATTCATTAATCAACCGACTCATAACATAATCTGTATATAAAACTGTGTTATCATAAGAATTTATCATCTCTTCACGCGTGCAGGAGGAAACAACTCTACTTTTAATAACAGGTTTAAACTGTTCAAAAGAATCAGGAAAACGGGCATTATACCACCAATGAGAACCTATAGTATGCAAAAGGATAAATTTCTTTGTGTTTCCGTGTTGAAGTTCATCCTCATAATAAGGCATTAAATCACCATCAAGCCATTTATCAAACTTATATAATGACTGTCCCCTATTAGCATAAATCAATGTATCACATTCATTCATAAAATATACATAGGTATCAACAGACTCCTGATTGGCAATCCAGGAAGTACGATAACCCGCCTGCTTGAACAGAGTTATAAAAGATTGCTCACTATAGGCTCTTTCAGGATAAATACTGTCGGCACGAGTCAGGATATGGGGAACACTAGTATGTGTGTAATATGCTTCTGTATATATATCAGGAAAAGATACCACAGATGTATCTTTAGCCAAAAGTGGAGTTGTATTGCGTTCGTATCCATTCAGCTGAAGATGATCGTAGCGTAAAGATTCTCCCAATACAAATATTACTGTCAAAGAATCACTATGGCATATAGCTTGTGATTCGTTGAAAGTATCTCTTTTTTCTGAAACAATCTTTTTTTCGTCTATATAACGACATATATTATAATAAATAGAATAAGGTATTCTTTCTGTTACGGGACGAACCAATCTGGGTATCCACGCGTTAGTCAGCATTATTAACATGAATGCAACCAATAAATGAAAATACCATTTTTCTACTTTTATATATTTCCATCTGTAATAAACACAAAAAACAGATAAACAAAAGGCTAACATGAGCCAAATAACAAGTTGGAAACTAAAAACATCCAAACAAGTACGTGCATCGTTTACCAAAGCTAAATCAATGATCATCGGAGTCAATGCAACTTGCAGGGTATATCTGAAATAAGTCAGCAGGGTACACAAAACTGTTAATAAAGGGAAGAAAACAGCAAATACGTATTTATTCAGAACTAAAGCATACAAAAGTCCCATGGTACCCATTACAACTATTCCCCATTGCATGGCAAGAATGCAAAAGTCTTTAACACCCCCAAAAGGTGAACCATAAAACTCTGAAAAAATAAATGCAAATCCATAAAACAATGTAAGTAATGCGATTAAAATCCAAAGTTTTACGTTATTTGTTTTCAAAATCCTTCTCATTCTGTATTTTTGTGAAATATAATATATTAAATATAACGCAGAATGAAAAGAAAACTTGTCTTTGCTACTAATAATCTTCATAAATTAGAAGAAGTATCAGCTATTTTAAGCAATCAAATAGAACTCCTCAGCCTAAATGATATAAACTGTCATACAGATATTCCGGAAACAGCTGATACTCTGGAAGGAAATTCGCTGCTAAAATCTCAGTTTATCTATGAGAATTATGGAATGAATTGTTTTGCTGACGATACCGGGCTTGAGGTTGAAGCATTAGAAGGAGCTCCTGGGGTATACTCTGCCCGTTATGCCGGTGATGGACATAATTCAGAAGCCAATATGATTAAATTGCTCAATAATTTAAAAGAAAAAAACAACCGTAAAGCACAATTTCGTACAGCTATTTCACTTATTATCGATGGAAATAAATATTTGTTTGAAGGAATTATAAAAGGAGAAATAGGTATTACCAAAAGAGGGGATTCAGGATTTGGATACGATCCTATCTTCATCCCGGAAGGATATAATGAAACATTTGCCGAACTTGGGAGTGATATAAAAAATAAAATCAGTCATCGTGCGTTAGCTATAAATAAGCTCTGTGAATTTCTTCACTCTTTATATAATAACTAACTTATGAAAAAAAAGATAGTATATACCATTGTTGCTCTTTTTGCTGCTATGCCACTATATGCACAACATGCTATTGGAAGCTGGCAAACTTATTTGTCCTATCACAATGTGACGCATTCTGAACCTGCTGGTAATCTGATTTATGCCTTAGGCAACGGTAGTCTATTCTCTTATGATAAAGAAGATACTTCTGTTCATCGTTATCAGAAAGGGAATCCATTGAGCGATACTGATATAGCGTATATAGCATATCAAAGTACTTATAAGACACTGATCATTGTATACTCCAATGCAAACATAGACTTATTAGTAAATGATGAAGATGTATATAATCTACCAGATTATATGAATAAAAATATGGCACAGAACAAAGATATTAATCATATTTATTTTATTAAAGAATATGCTTATTTATCGACTCCTTTTGGAATTGTGGTTTTGAATTTGAAGAAAAGAGAAATCAGTAATGCATATATTCTAAATAAAAAAATCAATGCCTGTGCAGTAGATGATAAAAAAATATATGCAGCGTCTTCCGAAGGATTATTCACAGGACTATTAACCGATAATTTATTGGATGTTAATAACTGGAAGAAAGTTTCAAATAACATATATAGCTGTTTATCAATCTATAATAATGAATTAATAGGAAATATAGTATGGGGAATTAATCTTATTAACAAGGAAGATTATAGTTATTCACAACTTATCAGTGGATATTATAATTTTATGAATACTTACGGAGACAAGTTTATAGTAGGAAATAGTAATTCACTTGCCATATTTTCGAGTTTAGATAAAAATAATAAATTAAATCATCAGTTAAGAGTATCACATTTCTCTTACGACAATGGTACGTATTGGGCCAGTCGCTATAATGACGGATTAGTAGGTTACAAATATAATGAACAATCAAATAAACTGGAAGAGACTGTACAATCTATTATTCCGGATAGTCCTAAAAGAAATTATACCTACTATATGACTTTTGAAGACGAAAGTCTCCTTATCGCAGGCGGAGGACAAATAGGAAATCGGCTAGAGCGTGCTGGTACTATAATGGAATTAAGAAATAATACCTGGAATAATTTTCAGGAAGATGGTATAAAAGAAGTAACTAATCAATTATATAGAGATATTAGTTGTGTCATACAAGACCCTAATGATCCGGAACACCATTTTGCCGCTTCAGTGGGAGAAGGATTATATGAATTTAGAAATAAGAAATTTGTTAAGCAATATAGTATGCATAACAGTGCACTCGAATCAGCAGATAAAAATAGTAATGTATATATACGTATCAATGGACTCAAATTTGATAATGATAATAATCTCTGGATGACTAATTATGGGGGATATAAAGCAACGGGAGTCCAAAATCCAATTAAAATATTAAAAGCAGACGGAAAATGGGTAAGTTTACGTTATCCGGAAATTACCGGCGTTAATAACTTGGAAAATACTCTTTTTGACAAAAGAGGATGGTTTTGGGTTACTTCGGCCTGGATGGCTAATTACGGGGTATTTTGTGTTAATACTAAAAATACTTTGGAAGATGTTTCTGATCACCAGCATAAATTCGTCAGTAACTTTACCAATCAGGATGGTACAGCTCTTAATCATAAAAGTATTAATTGCATTGCGGAAGACAAAAATGGAGTTATTTGGATAGGAACCGGACAAGGGCCAATTATTCTTAATAATCCTTCAAAGTTCTTTGATGACGATTTTTATTGTACACAAATAAAAGTTCCCCGTAATGACGGAACCAATCTGGCGGATTTCTTATTAGAAAATGATGAAATAAATGCCATCGCCATAGATGGAGGAAACCGTAAATGGATAGGAACAGGAACCAATGGAGTCTATTTATTAAGTCCCGACGGATTGGAAACTATACATCATTTTACGACAGAAAATAGTCCGTTACTATCAAATAGTATAGAATCTATTGCTATCAATCCAAATACAGGAGAGGTTTTCATAGGAACAAGCAAAGGTTTGGTATCTTATCAGAGTGATGCGATAGAACCAAAAAGTAGTTTTAAAAAAGAAGATGTATATGCATTCCCTAATCCTGTAAAACCTGATTATACAGGGGTCGTCACCGTAACCGGACTTGTGCAGGATACGGATGTAAAAATAACCAATGTAAGTGGTAAACTTATTTATGCCGGAACTTCTGTTGGTGGACAATTTACATGGGATGGAAAGAATCAGCAAGGAAGACGTGTTCCTTCAGGGGTTTATTTTGTATTGGCTGCTGATGCAGATGGTAAAGAAGGAATAGCAACTAAAATACTATTTATCAAATAACCCTCAAAAAAGAATGGCTTGCTTTAATAACAGCAAGCCATTCTTTTTTTTGATTTTATAATCCTAATTTCTCCGAAATCTCCAACATCCGCTTTATCGGCTTTACCGCCTTCTCTGCTATTTCCGGATCAACCAGTATTTCCGGTGACTCATTCTTCAGACACTCATAGAGCTTCTCCAGCGTATTTAGTCTCATAAAGCTACACTCGTTACATGCACAGGTACTATCATTCGGTGGAGCGGGAATAAACGTCTTTTCCGGGCATTTCTTCTGCATCTCATGAAGAATACCCGATTCGGTAGCTACTATGAATCGTTGTTCACTGCTGTTAACAGCATATTTCAATAAGGCAGCTGTAGAACCCACAACGTCTGCCAGTTTCAATACTGTACTCTTACATTCAGGATGCGCAAGTACGATGGCATCAGGATATTGTGCTTTCAGCTCCAGAATCTTTTCTACCGAGAACTGCTCATGCACATGACAGGCACCATCCCACAATAACATCTGCCGGTTCGTAACTGAGTTGATATAATTTCCAAGATTGCGGTCCGGACCAAAAATTATTTTCTCATCTTTGGGAAAGCTTTCTACTATTTGCTTTGCATTGGTAGAAGTTACCACTACATCGGTTACAGCTTTCACAGCAGCCGTTGTATTGACATAGGATATCACCGTATATCCGGGATGCTCTTTGACAAACTGTGCAAACTGATCGGCCGGACAACTATCGGCCAATGAACAACCTGCATTCATATCAGGCACTAATACCTTCTTTTCAGGACAGAGCACCTTTGCCGTTTCACCCATAAAATGAACACCGCACATCACAATGATATCCGCTTTTGTTTTGGCAGCCCATTGAGCCAATGCCAGACTGTCGCCTACATAGTCGGCGATATCTTGTATCTCACCCTTCTGGTAGTAGTGACCCAGAATTACTGCATTCTTTTCTTTTTTCAGCTCGTTAATAGCTTTTATGAGTTCATTCATAATAATTTTATTTTCTCTCCTTTTTAAAGAAAAATCCCTTGTTAGTGATAATAGGCTGTTAATAGTGTTAGCAAATAAAAGCTGTTTTTCTTGTCAGATAAGTTATTAGTCTCCAATACACAGTTATCAGTATATTATGAACGGACTGAAAAGAGGCTATTGGCTGATAATAAGCTATCTCTCAATTTGTATTAACACCTTGTTGATAAAGTGCAAAGTTAAAAACTTTATGGATATAAACAGGGTAATAAGTGCTGAAAAATATGTTTAAGAATGCATTGAAAGTTTATATTAACTTTTTTGTATTGTTCATTATGAGTCTTCCTTATACCTTCTTCTGAATAATGCAAGAGTTAGTTTTCAAAATCTTTGCTTTAAGTTTTGACAGGTTTTCAACGGTTATAAACAGGTGTGTTAACAGAAAAGAATTACTTTTGCAGTAGCTAAGAAATAATAAGGATATGAACATGCGAAAATTGAAAATAACCGAGCTGAACCGGATAAGTGCAGAGGAATTTAAAGAAGCGGATAAACTGCCTTTGGTAGTAGTACTGGATGATATCCGGAGCTTGCATAACATTGGTTCTGTGTTCCGTACATCGGATGCATTTCGTATTGAATGTATTTATCTGTGTGGGATTACGGCTACTCCTCCACATCCGGAAATGCATAAGACAGCTTTAGGTGCCGAATTTACAGTTAACTGGAAGTATGTTAATAACGCTGTTGAAGCTGTTGATAACCTCAAAAATGAAGGATATATTGTTTATTCGGTGGAACAGGCTGAAGGTAGTATCATGCTGGATGAACTGGAACTGGATAAGACAAAAAAATATGCCATCGTTATGGGAAATGAAGTGAAAGGGGTACAACAGGAAGTTATTAACCATTCGGATGGTTGTATAGAAATTCCCCAATATGGTACTAAACATTCACTGAACGTATCTGTGACGACGGGGATTGTAATATGGGACCTCTTTAAGAAGCTAAAAATTAGTGATAAGTGAGTAGTGATAAGTGATTAGTAAGCTGCGCGAATATACCACATGGAACTAATCACTTATCACTAAACCACTTATCACTATTTTAAATTTGTCCGTTTTCCACCAATATCACCACCCGTTCGGTGAGTTTATCTTCACCATTCGGGTCGTATTCTTTTTTAAGACTAGCGCCGAAGAGAGCGGCAAAAGTTTGATAGAAACCTGCTTTGAAGGGTCCCATAAAGGCTTTTACTAATTCAAAAGAGGTTTGATTACTTTGTCTGTCTACCAGTTTTATTAACAATTTACCCTGTGCAAAAGAAAGTTTTTTCATCCGGGGGGTATATTGGTCTTTGAGACCTTTTTCTACTCTTTTAATGTGTTTCTGACGTGCTTTTTCGTTTGGGAGAGTTTGCAGATATTCATAAGTTTCGAGTATGGTACGGTTGATTTCCCGGGCTATGGGATATACTTTCTTGACATTTCTTACCAACCTGTAATACTCCATGCGTTCTTTATCATTTTTAAACTTTAATGGCTTAAAAATATAAACGGTAGGTAGTTGTACACAGGGTATGGTATCTCCTTCATAAATACAAACCGGAACAAGGTATCCTCCTCTGCTTTGTTTATCTTGTGCCAGAATGGACTGGAAAGAAAGAAACAGAGCAAACAGTGTAAGTATTACTATGTTAGGTCTTGTATTCATGTCGCAAAATTACAAGATTATTTTATTATTTGTTCAATTCCTTGTAGTGTTAACCTATTTAAAGTATCTTCGACATCTGACAAAAGTAAAAATGAATGAAAAGCACATGCCTTTTTCGGCTGTTTTTAGTTATTAACCTCTTGTTGATAATGCCTGTTAATAAAGCTCAGAAACCTTCTGTGGATATTCTGGAGGAGGTAATTGAGGATATTTCGGTTAATAACGATGACGGTGAAGAGATAAATTGGGAAGATAAGATTGAAGAACTTTCTGAACGTATTCAGCAACCTGTCAATCTGAATACCGCTACCAAAGAACAGTTGGAGCAGCTTCCTTTTCTATCTGATATTCAGATTGAGAACCTGTTGGCTTATGTTTATATTCACGGGCAGATGCAAACCATTTATGAATTACAGTTGGTAGAAGAGATGGATCGTCAGACTATTCATTATTTACTTCCTTTTGTTTGTGTACAACCTGTTGATAAGAAAGAGTCTTTGCCCCGTTTAAAGGATGTGCTTAGGTATGGTAAACATGAAGTGTTAACTCGTTTGGATATTCCGTTCTATACACGTAAGGGATATGAAAAAAATTATTTGGGACCCTCTATGTACCACTCTCTGCGATATGGCTTTCGGTATAGTGAGAATGTTTATGCCGGTATAACCGGAGAAAAAGACGCGGGTGAACCTTTTGGTGCATTACATAATAAACAGGGCTATGATTACTATTCATATTACTTGTTAATAACTAAAATAGGACGGTTGAAAACTCTGGCTTTAGGCAACTATCGGTTAAGCTTTGGTCAAGGGTTGGTAGTGAATACTGATTTTCTTATGGGAAAGAGTATTTATCTTTCTTCATTGACATTCCGGAACGGAGGTATACGAAAACATTCTTCTACGGATGAATATAATTATTTTCGGGGAGTAGCTACTGCTGTAGAACTAAGTAAACATCTGGTATTATCTGCTTTTTATTCACATCGCAGTATGGATGGAGTGATAGAGGAAGGTGAAATAACTTCTATTTATAAGACTGGTTTACATCGTAGTCAGAAGGAGGCTGATAAAAAGAATGTTTTCACAATGCAATTAACAGGTGGAAATATGACTTATACAAATAATCACCTGAAATTGGGATTGACTGGTATTTACTACTTTTTTGATCATCCTTTTGAACCCGAACTGCGACAGTATTCCAAATATAATATTCATGGTAACAGGTTTTATAATGTAGGACTGGATTATGGATATCGTTGGCATCGTTTTTCTTTTCAGGGAGAAGCGGCTATTGGTAAAAATGGATTTGCTCTTTTAAATAAATTGCAGTATTCTCCTGTACAAGGGGCCAATTTATTGTTAATACATCGTTATTATACACATGATTATTGGGCAATGTTTGCCCGTTCGTTTGGTGAAGGTAGTAATGTGCAGAATGAAAATGGTTGGTATCTTTCCGGTGAAATATCTCCTTTCCGTCATTGGAAATTCTTTGCATCTATAGATTTATTTTCTTTTCCCTGGTGGAGGTACAGGATAAGTAAACCTTCGCAGGGTGTTGATGGAGTATTACAAATGAACTTTACTCCTCGAAGAGAACTTACTATGTATCTGAATTATCGTTATAAACGAAAAGAAAGAGATATGACCGGAACGAATGGTGAAATTACCCTGCCAACGTATCATCATCGGTTACGTTACCGGCTGAACTATTCACCGGATAATTTGTTTTCCCTTCGCACAACGGTTGATTATAATAACTTTCATTCTTCAGGGGAAGTAGCCGGACAGGGTTATCAGATTACGCAAATGATAGCTTACCGTTTATCCCGTATTCCGCTAAGGGCTGAACTACAAGGAAGCTTCTTTCATACCGATAATTATGATACCCGTGTATACATTGCAGAAAAAGGTTTGCTTTATACTTTTTACACTCCTTCGTTTCAAGGTAAAGGAATACGTCTGGCAATCAATCTGCGCTATGATCTGAATACACATTGGATGATTATAGGGAAGTTAGGACAGACAATGTATTATGATCGTAATGAAATAGGTTCCGGATATGACTTGATACGAAATAATAAAAAAGCAGACTTACAGATGCAATTACGCCTGAAGTTTTAATATATTTGCATGATAGTATTATCAATCGTAAATTGTAAATCGTCAAATTGTAAAATCTCATCATGACTGTTATTTATCCTTCCCCTATATTTGGCCCTGTTCATTCCCGCCGGTTGGGGGTATCTTTGGGAATAAATCTTTTACCTTCCGACGGAAAGGTATGTTCATTTGATTGCATCTATTGTGAATGTGGTTTTAATGCAGATCATCGCCCTTCTAAACCCTTGCCTACTCGTAAGGAAGTACGTGAAGCACTTGAAACCCGCTTGAAAGATATGTTGGTTAATGGTCCTTTTCCTGATGTGCTGACTTTTGCCGGGAATGGTGAACCTACGGCACATCCTTATTTTCCGGAAATTATTGAAGATACGTTGGCTCTTCGTGATAAGTATTTCCCGAAAGCAAAAGTGAGCGTATTGAGTAATTCAACGTTTATTCATCGTCCGGCTGTATTCGAAGCATTGAATAGGATAGATAATAATATTTTAAAACTGGATACAGTGGATAGTGATTATATTCACCTCATTGACCGTCCTGCCGGTAAATATTCTGTATCAGAGATAATTGATAATCTGAAAGCTTTTAAAGGAAACTGTATTATTCAGACAATGTTTATGAAAGGTACTTATCAGGGACAAGATGTGAATAATACTTCTGATAAGTATGTATTACCCTGGTTAGAAATGATAAAGGAGATTGCTCCCCGGCAAGTGATGATTTATACGATTGATCGTGAAACTCCGGACCATGATTTACAGAAAGCTACACATGAAGAATTAGATAGAATACTATTTTTACTTATCGAAGCAGGTATTTCTGCATCTGCTTCTTATTAGAAGAAGGAATTGAAAAACATCCCCATGTTTTATAATACAACATCCCCATGTTCTATACTAGACATGGGGATGTTATTATAGTAAAGTATATAATTTTAATAAATTAAAAGCTATCCAGAGTTTACTTCTCTGTGTTTACGGTTTGTACACTTATAATATCTTTTGCTCTTTCCAGTGCTACATTGATATTCGGACAGATATTTTTTTCTCCCAGTAATTCATAGAATCCTGATTTCTCCAATACTTTATGTACTTTGTCATTTACTCCTGAAAGTACAATTGTAATTTTTTCTTTTTGAGACATTCTGCACAGGTTAGATAAGTTATGAATACCGGTTGAATCGATGAACGGAACTTTACGCATACGAATAATGCGTACAGTGGGACGGTCTCCCAATTGTGCCATTACTTCCTCAAACTGTGTTGCAATACCAAAGAAGTATGGACCATTGATTTCATATACTTCAACTCCTTTCGGAATAATCAGATGTTCTTCACTAACGGCAATATCCAATTCTGAGTTTGGGTCTATTTCATCGGTGATGACGGATATTTTGGTTGTTTCCATGACACGTTTCATAAACAGTACACAAGCAATGATCAAACCTACCTCGATAGCAATTGTCAGATCAAAAATAACGGTCAGGAAGAAGGTAATAAGCAATACAGTGACATCCGATTTCGGATTTTTCAACAGTGCTTTGAATGTGCGCCATCCACTCATATTATAAGAAACAATAACCAGCACACCTGCCAGGCATGCCATTGGAATATATTGTGCCAATGGCATCAGGAATAATAAAATAAGCAGTAATACAACGGCATGAATAATTCCGGCTACGGGCGTTTTTCCACCATTATTGATATTCGTCATAGTACGTGCAATAGCACCTGTGGCAGGTATACCTCCAAATAAAGGAGCGATGACATTGGCTGCACCCTGAGCTATCAGTTCAGTATTTGAATCGTGACGGTCTCCTATTACACCATCGGCTACTGTGGCCGAAAGTAATGATTCGATGGCACCTAATACAGCAATTGTAATAGCTACCGGGAACAGGTTTTTAATGGCTTCCCAGTTCAGTGCAGGAACAACGGCATCGGGTAATTCGGATTTAATAGTAAAACGATCACCAATTGTATCGATACAATCAATTCCTCCATAAATTTTCATGAGGTATACAGCAATTGTCACTACAACAATCGCAATCAGAGACCCCGGTATCTTTTTTGAAAACTTTGGAGTAACAGCAATAATTATAACACTTATAATACTTACGATAGTATTCCACCAGTTAATTGTGTCAAAATGACGGAAATAAATCATCCATTTTCCTACAAAATCTCCCGGAACTTTTTCATTTCCGAAAGTCAGTCCGAAAATGTCAGCTATTTGTGTAGTGAAAATGGTTACGGCAATACCACTTGTGAAACCTACAATGATGGGATAAGGAATAAATTTAATGACTGCTCCCAACTTGAATACACCTAATAGAATGAGCATTACACCTGCCATTAGAGTGGCTACGATGAGTCCTGCTTCTCCATATTGTTGGATAATACCATAGATAATAACGATAAATGCTCCTGTTGGACCACCTATCTGTACTTTACTACCACCCAATAGTGAAATGATAAATCCTGCAATGATAGCAGTGATAATACCTTTTTCGGGAGATACACCGGAGGCAATACCAAATGCAATGGCTAATGGGAGGGCTACAATACCAACAATAATCCCGGCCATGAGATCGGCTGTAAATGTTTCTTTCGAGTAATTTTTGAGTGTAGAAAACAGCTTGGGTTTGAATTCTAAGACTTTCATTTTAACGATACAATATAATTAGTGCATATATAGATTTACGATGTGATTTTATTGATTTTGCTAAATAAGGATTGCAAAATTACATAAAATAAATCTAATAACATGTTTTTGAGCATATTATTTGTAAATGATAAATTTTATCAATGACTTCATAGATTTTATTTATAAAGAAAGAAGGACTTGTTTTGAACTAATTCCGTATATTTGTGTTATAAATAAACAAATACAAGCGTAATCTACTAATTAATTAAATATATAAGATTATTATGGCTAAAAGTATTAAAGGTACTCAGACTGAGAAAAATCTACTGACTTCATTTGCTGGCGAATCACAAGCAAGAATGCGTTACACTTATTATGCAAGTGTTGCCAAAAAAGAAGGTTATGAACAAATCGCTGCTATTTTTACTGAAACGGCTGATCAGGAAAAGGAACATGCAAAACGTATGTTTAAGTATCTGGAAGGTGGAATGGTAGAAATTACTGCCAGTTATCCGGCAGGTGTTATCAGTACTACTCTCAATAATCTGCTCGAAGCTGCTGCTGGTGAACATGAAGAATGGTCACAGGATTATCCTCATTTTGCTGATGTTGCCGAGCAAGAAGGTTTTTATGAAATTGCTGCCATGTACCGTAATATCTCTGTTGCTGAAAAAGGACATGAAGAAAGATATCGCGCTTTTGTAAATAATATTGAAACAGCTTCTGTTTTTGCCAAAGAAGGTGAAGTTGTATGGCAATGTCGTAATTGTGGTTATATCACTATAGGTAAAGAGGCTCCCGAAGTTTGCCCGGCATGTCTCCATCCACAAGCTTATTTTGAAGTAAAGAAAGAAAACTATTAATAGAGATTATTATATGATTTTGATAAGCGGCTCATCCGGTAGGATGGGTCGCTTTTTTAATTTGGTTGATGGTAGCTATTGGTTCTTTAATTTGTTTGTTGTAAATTGAAAGACTTATTGTTGTAATATTGTATAATTCATTCTAAATGCTTATTTTTGCTTCTTATGTATAACTAATACTAAAAGGCAAAATACTCCGCTTGTTATGACAAAAAAAGTGCATGATCAATTAAATAGAATAGCGATAAAAACTCTGTTGATATTTGTTTTTTGCTTCTGTTTCTTTTCATTTTCCAAAGCAAATGATGTGTATTTCCATCATTTGGGGGTAAAGGACGGATTAACGCAAATAAGTATTTTCTCTTTTTATCAGGATGAAATAGGAGCTATGTGGTTTGGCTCATTTGAGGGACTGAATAGATACAACGGACGTGAGATTACTGCCTTTCGTCCTTCACAAAATAATAAGGGACTGACCCAGAATGAGATCTATTCAATTTGCGGTAACAAGAAAGGTTCTATCTATTTACGGGCCGGACACGATCTGGTGAAATATAATGTTTCAACACAGGAATTTACCTGTTTGGCACAAAAAGAAATTAATGGTATTTGCTATTCAAATGATACGCTTTGGGTAATATCCGATCATGCTGTATTTTATTATCTGGAGGATAAAGAAGGTTTGCATAAGTTTTGTGATATAGATCCGGGCCTGGGAAACGGAAGTTGTATCTTTACGGCTGATAATGAATATTTATGGATAGGAACAGAAAATAACTTGTTGTCTATACCATTCAGTGTACCCGATTCTCCCAAAGTGGTGTTATCTGGTGTTTTTGTGAAATACCTGTATAAGAGTAAGAGAAACGATTTATGGGTAAGTACGGATGCGAGTGGTGCCTATCGTATTTCATCTCAGAATCAAATAACAAACTTCCGTTATTCAGCAGGTAAAAATGGAATTTCCGACGATCATGTGAGAAGTGTTGTTGAGGATGAATTTGGAAATATATGGATTGGCACGTTTTATGGATTAAATAAATATGATCCTATTACTGATAAATGGAAATGTTATACTCAAATAGACAATGTACCCTATAGTTTAAGTCATTCATCCGTTTTCGGTCTTTATAGAGATTTACAGGGAAATATTTGGGT
The DNA here is from genome assembly GCF_949740115.1 of Bacteroides sp. 41_26. Lineage (NCBI taxonomy): Bacteria > Pseudomonadati > Bacteroidota > Bacteroidia > Bacteroidales > Bacteroidaceae > Bacteroides > Bacteroides sp. 41_26. The sequence goes on along the minus strand of NZ_CATJGZ010000083.1, from coordinate 66,409 downwards.
AGGGACCTATTTTGGTGGCATCAATCATTTTAACCCGAGAGCTGATATTTACCATTTCTATGGAGCGATAGGGCGAAATAATCCCAACTATCTTAGTTTTCCTTTCGTAGGTAAGATGGCAGAAGATAAAAACGGTAATTTATGGATTTGTACTGAAGGAGGAGGGCTTAATTTTTTTAATCGCCAGACGAAACAATTCAAGAGTTTCATGCAGGAAGATAACCCCAGAAGCATTAGTCATAATAATTTGAAATGTATTAAATATCTAAAAGATAAAGATCTGCTATATATTGGTACGCATACCGGTGGACTTAATATATTTGATATAAAATCCCAAACGGTCAAGGTTTTGAAGAATAACCCGGGAGATCCTGCATCATTGCCCAATGATATTGTGAACGATATACAATTTTATAAAGATAAACTCATTGTATTGACTCAGGCAGGAGTTTGTAGTATGGATTTGAAAAGTGAGACGTTCTCTTCTCTTTCTACTAATGAGGAAATTAACCGGGCAGTAGAAAGGAAGTTTTATTATGAAACTTTTTTGATTGATAATAAAGACAGGATGTGGATTGCCAAATCGGACGGAGGAGTGGTGCGGATTGATTTGAACGATTATAAAGTAAGAGAATATAATGCTGTAATGGAGGATTCTACTTCTATTGGTAAATTTAGAATTACTCATATTTTAGAGGATAGTAAGGGGAAACTTTTTTTTGGAACTTTAGGTTCCGGATTGTTCCTTTATCTTCCCGAGACGGATACATTCAGGAATTTTACAGCAGAAAAGGGAGATTTGCAAAGTAACTATTGTTATTATATAGCCGAATCACCTTATGATCATCTTATGGTACTGCATAACAAAGGAGTTTCTTTTTTTGACCCTGAGACCAGAACATTGAAACATGTTTGCGGAATACCTCAAATGAGTTTTAACCAGGGTTCAAGTGTCTGTTCTACCAAAGACGGAGAGGTTTTCTTTGGTGGAATTGATGGATTGACATCCCTTTATGAACAGCTACTTTATACCACTAAAAAAGAATACCAGCTTTATTTTGATAAGCTTTGGATATCCAACAGGGAAGTCAGACCGGGAGATGAATCCGGTATTCTTTCTTCAACTTTGTCCAACTATAAGGAGATTGAACTTGATTACAATAAAAATAACCTGTTTATTGAGTTTGCTACTTCAAACTATGTTTCTAACAATGATTTTCAGTATGAATATAAGTTGGTAGGGCTTGATGATACCTGGCTTCCGGCACATTCTACTACTATCAGTTACACTAATTTAAGTCCGGGAAAATATCGTTTGCTTGTCCGGGAGGTATGGGAAGATGCTAAAACGGAAACAAAACAAATTGAACTTGGTATCAAAATTAATCCGCCATTTTATGCTACGGTCTGGGCTTACTTGCTTTACGCATTATTGGTGGTAGGTATTTTATATGCTATTTTCCGCTTCAATGTGCGGCAGGCAAAGTTGAAGGCCTCATTGGAATATGAAAGAAAGGAGAAGGAATATATTGAAGAATTAAATCAGACAAAACTTCGTTTCTTTACCAACATTTCGCATGAGTTCCGTACATTGCTTACCCTTATTATTGTACAGGTAGAACTATTATTGCAACTTAACAAACTCAATCCATCCGTCTACAACCGGGTACTCAAAATTTATAAGAATGCCAGACATATGCGTGATCTGGTATCAGAGTTACTCGATTTCCGGAAACAAGAACAAGGATTCCTGAAGCTGAAAGTAGAGTATATGGATATTGTATCTTTCACTAAAGAGATCTATATGTCTTTTTATGAATATGCCTTGAAGCATTCTGTTAACTATAAGTTCGAACATATGGAGGAAAAACTGAATCTTTGGTTTGATCCGGTTCAGTTACAGAAGGTAATATTCAATCTTTTATCTAATGCCTTTAAATATACCAAAGCAAAAGGCAGTATTACTGTTTCCATCCGGAAAATCAAGAATGAAGTGGAAATACGGGTAGAAGACGATGGTGTAGGTATCTCCAAAGAATCTATTCACAAGATATTTGATCGTTTCTATCAGGTTGACGGGCAAAGTTCAGAGTTTACATTGGGTACAGGTATCGGATTGGCTGTATCCAAAGGGATTGTGGAGTTGCATAAGGGAAATATCCGGGTTGAAAGTGAAGTTGGTCAGGGTAGTGTTTTCATTGTTACGTTGCTGACGGGCAATGAGCATTTCCCAAAAGAGGTGTTGAGTGATAGTGAATCCAATTTCCATCTGATAAAAGATGGAGTATTGGAAGATCTGGCTTTAGAGGAGTTAATGTTGGAGGAACCGGTTAAAGAGCAGGAGCTTACTAATGAAGAGAAAGCCGGAGAAATGGATGTTGATTCGAAGGATTCTGATAATAAACCCAGTATTCTTATTGTAGAAGATAATCTGGAGATATTGGAAATGTTGGAAGATATCTTCGCTCCTATTTATCATGTATACAAAGCTACCAATGGTAAAGAGGGTTTTGAAGCTACGCGCGAGTTACACCCTGATATTGTTTTGAGTGATGTGATGATGCCGGAGATGTCTGGTAAAGAGATGTGCCATAAAATTAAAAACAGTCTGGACGTATCACATATCCCGGTTGTTTTACTTACAGCGCAGACCTCAGTGGAATATACGGTTGAAGGGTATATGTTTGGCGCAGATGATTATGTAACAAAACCGTTTAATATCAAAGTACTTGTATCACGTTGCAATAATCTGGTACGGACCCGTAGAATGTTGCTTGAAAGATTTAACCATGTTTCTAAGGCACCGGTTGTTTCTAATGCCATCAATGAGCAGGATCAGGAATTAATAGATCGTGCTACTGCTATTATTCGAAAATATTTTGAGGATATTGAGTTTGATATGAATGTATTGGCTGCCGAATTGGGTATTGGCCGGAGTAAATTGTATCTCAGGATAAAAGAAATAACCGGGCTTACTCCCAATGAGCTGACGCTTAAAATAAAGCTTGAAGAAGCGATGTATTTAATTACTAATCAGCCTAATCTGAATGTTTCTGAGATATCCTATCAGCTAGGCTTTTCATCGCCCCGTTATTTTAGTAAGTGTTTTAAATCATTCTATGGAGTATCTCCACAGAATTGTAGAAAAGGTAAAAACAAGAGTGAAGAGTCAGAAGAAGATTAACCCCATTATCTTTTTATCTTGTTTCATGCTTTGAGACACTTTGTTTGAAGTAATGAAACACTTTGTTTGAAGCTTTGAAACAAGTTATATGATACTACAAAAAAGCTGCCTCGTAATTGAAGCAGCTTTTTCTGTAGTATCATATAACTATAATCCGGATTACCATCCCGGGTTTTGGGTGATTCCCGGTGCTTTTAATATCTCTGATTTTGGAATCGGATAGAGATACATTCGTTCATCAAATACCCGGTTTTCTACAGTGTATTTTTTATAAGTAGGTTCATCATTGGCATCCTTTATAATTTGCATACCTTCTATTTTCAAATAGTTTGCTTTCTCTGTCGGATTATCCAGCAAGCGCCAGCGGCGAATATCAAAGAAGCGGTGCTCTTCGAATGCCAGTTCTACACGGCGTTCGTTGCGTATTACTTCACGCATCTCTTCTTTACTTAGTCCGGCAGGCAGTTTATATGGGTTCAGTTGAGCACGTTTACGTATAAGTTCCACTACTTTGTAGATTGAATCTTTGGGTGCAGCACTTGGTGTATCATAATACTCATTCATTGCCTCCGCACAATTCAGTAATACTTCAGCATAGCGCATCAATATCCAGGTACGGGTGATATTATTGGTTCGTCCATCCCATACAGCTTGCGGTGAAAGAAGCTTCTTCAGGTAATATCCGGTTTTAGTAGCGGTTTTATTAGTAGCAGTAGCATCTTTTCCACCTTCAAATGTTTCAATAGTTTGAGTTTTGTCATTTACTGTAAATGTAGAACCGTCATAAGCAAAAGTCATATAGAAGCGCGGATCGCGTCCTACATATGGGTGATCTTTGTCATATCCTGACCCCAGTTCGTTGATACCTTTTCCGTTAGCCATACCGAAAGCATCTGCCAGGTTCTGTGTCGGATTCGTCAATCCCTTTCCTCCCATAGTGAGTGGGGAATTCTGGCTTTCTACACTTGTTGTAGTGTTATATTTGGTAGAGAATACTATCTCCCGATGATATTGCAGGAAGTTTTCACTAACAGCATACAAGTCGGTAAAGGTTTCATCTTCTTCAGTAAAGGCCATCAGCTTATATCTGAATGCCGATGCAACAACTTTTTGAGCGGCATCAATCGCGAGTTTATAACGTTGCTTATCATTATTAGGATTGTTCAACGGACTTGCCCAGTAGAGAAGTGCACGTGATTTCAAACCATATGCAGAACCGGTAGTCGGTCGTCCCAACTCTTTCTTATCATCAAATCCTACACTTTCGGAACTTCCTTTGTATTGTTCCGGTAACCGGTTGGCAGCAGTATCACAGTCAGCGATAATCTGTTTCATACAATCGTCATAGGACGCACGTGTTACTTGTTGGGCCTCTTCAACTGTCAATGATTTTGTAATCAATGGTACGCCACCGTAGCGTTTGATTAATTCAAAATAGAAATAAGCACGCAGGAAGTGGGCCTCTCCTTTCATACGTTCGCGGGTGCGGACCAACTCTTCATTCGTTCCGGAAGTAGTCGGCTTTACCGGCATTTTAAGTTCATCAATCTTTTCAAGAAACCGGTTTACGATCCGGATTCCCTCATAGTTTTTAGTCCATACGTTTTCTACAAGGAAATAAGAATCCCATGTACCATTATTGAAACCTTTGATGTCACTTGTCACGTCCGAGTGTACTGCTTCATCGCATCCTGCTGCCAACATGGCGTTATCAATCCGGTTGTAGCCGCTGGGTAGTTTGTTGTACGCATCGTTCATGAATCCGAAAGCTCGCCGGGTTTCATTCCATATGTCGTCTTCTCCCAGTTTACCGTCTTTCTCCGGGTCCAGAAATGAATCACAGCCGGTGAAAAGAAAAGAGAAAGTCAAACCTAAACCTATAATATATTTATTGATTTTCATAATCGTAGTGTTTTTAAAGTTTTATAGATATACCAACCGAGAATGTTCTCAGCAGGGGATATTCAGAATATCCGGCATTCATAGCTTCCGGGTTACGACCGTCAATTGCATTTGAGAAAGTAAACAGATTGTTTGCATTCACATAAAGACGTAATGAAGAAAGGAATATTTTTCTTACCAGTTGCTTGGGGAATGTGTATCCCACCTCTGCCGACGAAATGCGAAGCATGGAGGTCTTTTTCTCCCAGAAATCAGAAGTCTGTGTATTGTAATCACGAGAGATACTCAGACCCGGATATGCTGTCTGTACGGTAGGATTAGCCGGATTCCAACGGTTCTCGTAAGCGTAAGGAGTAAACTTATTCGGAGTATAAAAAGTAGAGAATAAGGCTGATCCTTCCAGATTACACTGAATATCAAATCCTTTATAGTTACCACCTAATGTAGCACCGAAAATAATTTCCGGCAGGGTATTTCCTAATGCTACCTTATCAGACTCATCAATTACATTATCATCCTCCGGGCTTTGGTTTTTGTAGATGATATCACCCAGTACAGGAGTTCCGAAAGAGCCTGTAGGAGCATTGACCAGTTGATCCGCATTGGTATACAATCCATTGGTCTGAAAACCAAATTGTGTACTAATAGAATGTCCTTTACGGTATTGGTGAGCATATTTGTAAGCTACTTCTTTTAAGTCGATAATTTTGTTTTTTGCCCATACCATATTTCCTCCGATAAAGAATCCACCATCCTTGTATTGTTTGTTATAAAGGATGTTCAGGTCGATACCCTGATTGTCAATTGATCCGCCATTGTATTTGGACAGACCGATACCAATCAGTGAAGGAACAATATTAGAGTAGTCTACCAATACGTCACGGCGTTTTTCATTGAAATAGTTCATTGTCAATGAAAGTCCTTTCCAGAGTTCAAGGTCGAATCCTACATTGAGTTTGTATGACTTTTCCCATGTTTCATTGGGATTGGCCAATGTTCCTTCTTGTGAGCCGTCCGTACTTCCGTTGGGATTACCGAATGCATACCCACCTGAAGAGGTAAATTCCTGGCGATAAGGGAAACGGCGTCCACCGGTCTGGTCATTACCGTTTATGCCATAAGATGCTCTGAACTTCAGAAAATCGATTGCTTCTGCTGATTGAAGCCATTTCTCATCCGAAGCAACCCATGCCAGTCCGATAGCCGGGAAAAGTCCGGTACGTTTTCCGCTTTTGTAATTGCTGGAACCTTGATAAGAAGCAGTTACTTCTGCATAGTAACGTTTGTTGAAACCATATTGTGCACGCAATGCCAGCCCCTGATATTTGTAATCGGGATTATCACCCGGAACTGTTTCACTGGAATGATTATAGAACAAGCGAACTGCCAGATCATGTATATCTCCGAAAGTATGATTGTAGTTGGCTCCTGCACCCAGTGTGTTATAGCGGTAGAATCCACCCATCATCTCTGATTTACGGCTGTTTTTATATTCATCTTTACCAAACTGCGTATAGGTACCATCTGCGTTTTCCTGGAATACAGCATACGTATTATTGATGCTCAGGTACTGCATATTGAAGTTTTCGAAACCATAATAAGCATCAACCGAAAGCCCTGGTAACAGCATATCCAGGTCATATTTACCTTTCACCTGTACATTGAGCAGACGAGATTCGTCTTTACGATAACCGTGACGGTTCAAAAGTCCGTAAGGATTCGTCTGATACTCAGAAGTACCTCCGAGTGATCCGTTCTTATTGAACATTGGGAAAGCGTTTGCCGGCAGAGTCATCAGAGTATTAAATACGGAATTAGTAGCGGCAGGTACTTCCGAACCTGTATTAGCAGCCGAACTCTTGTCAATAGCTGCAGAAACCAGAATATTGAACAGCATTCCCTTAATCGGGTTAATATCCAGATTTGAACGGTAGTTGAAACGTTCGTATGTGTTATTGGCAGCAGCATCTTTGAAGATACCTTCCTGTTTCATATAACCGGCAGTTACAAAATAACGTGCCAGTCCGTTACCTCCTGAAGCTGAAAAGTTATAGTGCTGGAAAGGAGAGTTCTTACCAATGAAACGGTCTTTGTAATTTTCGTCCGGATAAAGATAGGGATCTCTGTCTGCACGGAGATACATATCGGGATTATACATTGGTGCCGAACCGTCATTTCTTAATGCTTCATTATAGAGAGTAGTGTATTGGTAAGCATTCAACCGGTCGGACATTCTTTCTGTTGTCTGGAATCCTGCGCGGATATCCACATTAATAGAGTGCTTTACTTCACTACCATGTTTTGTTTTTATTAAAATAACACCGTTGGCTCCGCGCATACCATACATGGCCAAAGCCGACGCATCTTTCAGTACAGAGATACTTTCCACTTCATTGAAATCCATCAAGTCAATGTTGGCTTCTATATCGTCAACTAAAATCAGAGGTTTAGCATTGGCATTGGTTGCCATACCACGTACATAAAAAGTATAGTTACTTTTACCGAACTTTTCACCTCCGTTTTTCAGTGAATAAAGTCCGGATAAAGTTCCGTTCATAGCCTGTTCAATATTGGTTACCGTATTCTTTTCGATAACATCGGTACCAATACTTGATACAGCCGAAGTCATACTTCTCTTGGATTGTTCTCCGTAAGATACGCCAATCATTTCGTCTTCATGAGTCATATACTTTACCAGTTTCAATGTATAAACTGATTGGTTATTGAGGCGTGTAACAACCGGACGGTATCCTTTTAAGTTAACTACCAGTACATCCGACGGATCGAGCAGCATATAGAATTTACCATCTTCGTCAGTCACGGCATCTGTTTGTTTCTCCTGTACGTTAACTGTGATACCGGGCATAGGGACATTATTTTCGTCGACCACAATACCCTCAACAGTTACTGTTGAGCTTTTTTGGGTCTTTTGTGCTTTTACCGGCGTTACCGATAGAAGTAGTGCACACAGAAACGTGCACAAATATATAAATCTCTTCATTTGAATCATATTTTAGGGTTTATACCATCATCATTTCCATCCCGGGTTTTGTTCCAAAACGGCACTCTTATATACCTCATTGTTAGGTATCGGATAGAGATGCATGTGCTCTTTAAATGTAGGAGTTTCATATTTTTCACGGGAATAAGTGAAGGTTCCATCTGTATTCTTCACTACACGAATACCATAAATATCTTTATTGAAATATTCTACTCCTTTATGCCAGGACAGCACATCATACCAGCGATGTTCTTCGAAACAAAGTTCCACGGCCCGTTCATTGTAGATACGTTCACGCATTTTTTCTTTTGTATCCGAGATGTCTGTTGGGACAGGCACCTGTCCTACACGTCCTCTAAGCTCTGTCAGTACGTCTCTTACAGAGAGTCCTTCCAGTGAACTTTCCGGACCTCCTACCTCATTCTGTGCTTCGGCAAAGTTCAGCAGAATCTCTGCATAGCGGAAGAAGATATAGTTCATGTAGGTGGAAGTACCTTTATATCGTTGATGTGCTTCCGGCCAGAATTTGGCTATGGCATAACCCAATACATTGATATGAGTGGTTCCTTTGTCACGTCCTGTTTCTTTTCCATTGGCTGATACCCAAAATTCCAGTTTACGATTATACCAGAACCGGTCATTACGCAGTACGCACATATCCAGACGGGGGTCTCTGTTTGCATATGGATCTTCGTCTTTGTAAATCTTAGAATTCGTAATTGGATAGCCTTTAGAGTCTTCAAACATGTCAACCATATTTTGAGTTACCCATTCTCCTGCCCATCCGTCATATCCTTGTGTAGCAATGAAACGAGTCCAGAATGTACTTCCGTTGGTATGTCCCTGTTCAAAGTTCATTTTGATACGCGGACGATTCATGATGATTTCGCTGCAAACCGGCTGGAAAAACATGTTCACATAATCGGGATAAAGCGTATAGAGTTTCAGGTCGATTACATCTTTGGCTGCTTTGGCTGCTTTTTCCCATTTTGTTATATCATTGGAAGGATTGTGTAATGGTCGGGCAGCATACAACAGTACTCTTGATTTCAGTGCTTTTGCCGCTCCTACAGAAGCGCGGCCGTTGTCAGCATCGGCATACTTTGAGGGCAGCAGGCCGGCAGCCGTATTACAATCCCCTACGATAAACTCAACACATTTTTCATAGGTGTCGCGTGGTAAGTCCAGATTATCTTTGTTCAAAGTCAGTGTATGATCAATGATAGGTACTCCTCCCCAACGTTTGATCAGTTCGAAGTAGAAGAAAGCACGCAGGAAGTAAGCTTCTCCCAGACAACGATCTTTGATTTCCTGTGATGGGAAATTAGGTATTCTGTCTATGTTTTCGATAATTTTATTGGTTTTACGGATACCAATGTACATATTCTGCCACATAGTTGAAATCTCATTATTGGCATCAAACATTTTGTTGCTTGATTCCATTTGGGTACCGTCCCATGCCCCGTTGTTGAAGATGGCGGTACATCCTCCTTTATTACGTGATTCATCCCCCATAGAGGAAACCAATGAATTCCATAAACGTCCCAGATGACCGGGCATATAAGAATAAGTCTGATCTGCATATTGACGGAACATGGCATAGTCCGAAAATATCTTATCCTCATTGATGTCTTCTACCGGAGCCATGTCCAGCTGACCTTCTCCAAATAATCCTGTACAGGAAGAGAGGCCTATAGAAGCCGCTATAACATATATGATAAATAATTTCTTCATAATTGATTAAAAGTTAATGTTTACACCAAAATTATAGACACTTTGTTGCGGATAAACCTCTCCACTGTTATTTACGGTTTCCGGGTCGAAGTTATCAATCTTGGACCATGTATAGAGGTTGCTTCCGTTCAAATAAACTTTCAGTCCTGTCATTCCCAGTTTACGATAGATTTTGGAAGGGAACGAGTAGGTAATCTGCACGTTCTTCAAGCGAATGTAATCGGCAGATTTCAAATGGAATGAGTTGATGTTTTTGTTGCTGTGTTTTGCTGCCATGTGTAGTGACGGATACGCTGCGTTAGGATTATCGGGAGTCCAGTAGTTCTTGTGAATTTCTGAAACCTGTCCTCCTCCTGCACCACCACCGAATTCATAACCGGCATTTCCGGCAAACAATACGGAAGCGTGAGCGGCTCCCTGGAACTGAACCGATACTTCCAAACCTTTCCAGATAATACCCGGAGTGATTGAGTACATGATTTCAGGTATACGTGAATAGCCGATAGCTACTTTATCTGCATCTGTCAGAGAGCCATCTCCGTTACGGTCCCAATACTTCAGGTCACCCGGAATGATAGGGCCTCCCAGAGTTGTCTGATCTGGTGAACTTTTAATATCTTCTGCATTCTGGAAAAATCCGAGTACCTGATATCCTCTGAACTGGTCAATTCTGAATCCGGCTATTTTTTGATAATCAGGTGTTCCTGCCGGGTCATCATAGTTAATAACTTCGTTGCGTGCGAAACTGTAGTTACCACGAATATAGTAGTCTACTTTTCCGATATGATGACGGTGAGAGAGTTCAAATTCATATCCCCAGTTCTTCACTTCACCTATGTTGAGGTAAGGACTGGATAAGCCAATAATTTGCGGGGTAGAACGTCCTTGAAGAAGGATGTCTTTACGGTGTTCTTTAAAAACGTCTACTGTAAAGCTGAGTAGATCATTTGAGAATAAGCGGGCTTCCAGACCGATATTACCTTTCAAAGCCGTTTCCCAGGTCAACAGTTTATTTTCGTTTCTTTTTTCATAGATACCTCCGTTGGTTGAAGGATTGGTTGTACCGAAACCGAAACTGGGAGTTCCTCCTCCTGCGTATATACCTTGTCCGGAAAACTCACCCATATAGAGGAAACGGTCTTTTGATTTGTCGTTACCAACCAGACCTACCGAACCTCTTACCTTTAAATAAGGGATAACTTTTTTCACTTTCTCCATAAATGCTTCTTCGGAGATCACATATCCCAATGAACCGGATGGGAAGAATCCGAAGCGATGACCTTTGGCAAAGTTTTCTGATCCATTGTATCCCAGACTGACTTCACCCAGATATTTATCAGCAAAGCCATATTCTACGCGGGCGGCATATCCCATCAATGCACTTGGTATACTACTTCCGCTTGTTGTTTTCTGTTGGTTGTAAACCAATATGGAATTGATATTATGTTTACCGAAACTACGTCCGTAACCTACCTTCAGCTGTAAGTTGGTACGTCGCATTGGATCGGTCTTTTTATCTTCACTAAAGCGGAAGGGCGAATCTTCACCTAATTGGTCATAACGTCCTGTGTTAGGCTCATAATAATAAGTATCAATACCATCCGTATATTTTTTTGTTGAGCCGAAATTGTTATTGAATGATATACTCATATCAAATGACAAGCCGTTTGTGATAAAGCTCAGGTCATTGTGCAAAGTTCCTACAATGTCGTAATAGTTAGTCTTTGAGTTTTCATATCCACTATATGCAATGCTGGTAAGCGGATTACCCGAACCTTGCACAGCGGCAATAGAACCATCCGGGTTATAGATAGGATGTCTCCAGGGTTCTTTGGCGATCAATCCCTGAAAATAACTGCCTGATGCACCTTTGAATCCATTCATTTCACCCGAACGTCCGGAAATATTGGCAGATAAGGTCTGATACTTATTGATATTTAAATCGATGTTTGAGCGGAAGTTGAAACGGCGATAGTACACCTGAGGATTGTAGTCTTTCTGCAGGTCGGTATATTTGAACATACCACCCTGATTTAAGTATCCCAGTGAGATAAAATACCTCACTGCTTTGGTACCTCCGGAAATGTTGATATTATACTGTTGTTGAAGGGCACCTCTTTTGTTTACCATTTCGTCATACCAGTTTACATCCGGATAACGATAGGGATCTTCTCCCAATCGGAAACCTTCCAGTGATTCGTCTGTAAGCAGTCCGTTGTCTTGTTGCAACGGATCTTTTCCATCATTCTCCCATGCTTTTTTACGAAGTACCAGGTGTTCGTATGAACCCAGGAATTCGGGAATCTGTGTAGGGCGTTGTAATCCCCAGTTGGCGGTGACTGAAATTTTCGGCTTTCCTTCTTTGCCTCTTTTGGTAGTGATCAGGATAACACCGTTTGCACCACGGATACCATATACGGCAGTAGACGAAGCGTCTTTCAGTACGGAAAGGCTTTCAATTTCATTTGCATCAAGTTGTGAAAATGATTCCTGTTCTACACCGTCAATGATAATAAGAGGAGAGGCATCGTTGAAAGTAGACTTACCACGAATCAGGATAGTGGCAGCATCCTCACCGGGACGTCCACCTGGTTGTTGAGTAATTACTCCCGGCAATTTACCAACCAGTGCGTTGGTAACGTTGGCTACCGGAGCGGCTACCAATTCACTGCTTTTCATCATACTTACGGCGCCGGTTACCGTTTGTTTCTTTTGTGATCCGTAGGCCACTACCACTACTTCGTCCAATGCATTCATCTGGTCTTCCAGTACAATGTTAAACGATGTTTTGTTACCCACAATCACTTCATATGTTTCATATCCTATATAGGAGATGATCAATACAGATTTGGGTGACGGTACCTGCAAAGTGAATTTACCATCGATATCGGAAATAGCTCCGATAGATGTACCCTTTACCAGCACGTTTACGCCAGGTAAAGTTTCTCCCTGACTATCAGTGATCACACCCTGTATATGGCGGGTCTGATTTGCTTCTGTCACAGATCCGAGCGCATGGCTCCATCCCAGTTGCAGTAGCAATACACAGCAAAACACTTTTAGAAATTTAAAATGTAACGTTTCTGTGTTCATAGTTTTTTAAGATTAAAAAATTAATTATTTGATAAATTAGCGGTGTAGAGACATAACGTTTATCTCCCATTCCGGTAGTGCAAATAAAATGCATTTGATTTGAACCAGGCTGCACTCTGTGTATTGGTGAATGCTACAATAGTGTATTCGGACAAAAATGCCCCCTATTACAGACAAAATGTACCAGTTTATACAGGGTACATCCTGGTTTTTGTAGTTTTATTCCAGTGTTTCTACTCCTTTTATTACCCCTGGTTCTGTCTGATGCATGTCAAAGACGATGATTTCGTTTGCACCCTCTTTCAACCAGACTCCCGGACAATACAGACGGTACTGAGGACCCACATTCCAGAAGCGTCCCAGGTTGTGTCCGTTGACATAAACAAGTCCTTTTGTGAAGTCTTTCATGTCGATGTAGCAATCTCCGGTTTTATCCAGTTGTACAGTGGCTTTGAAGAACATACCCGGACGCACAGTGTCGGTTTGTTTCAGTTTTGATACATATTCTGTAGACATGGGGATATTAAATGCGTCCCAATTCATTAATGTCATTCCGTTCAGAGTAACACGGTCGGTGATACCTTTACGGTCAATCATCTGTGCGGCAAAGTTAATGCGTCCCATACTCTCTACCAGGATATCAAGTACCGGATTTTCTACATTGGAAACCGGAAGGTCAATGGAGTGTTGCCCCAGTGTACGGTCGATACTTCCGATGTAGCGTCCGTTTAGAAAGACAGTAGCGTAATCGTGTACTTCATCTACACGGAGTGTACCGCTCTTATGACCAATCAGTTTCGTACGATACAATATCATTCCTTCATATTGATTCATCATTTCCATCGGAAGTGGTTGAACAATTGGTTTAGCAGCAGGAAGGTTATCCCAGATGCTTGCATATTTCTGTGTTTTTGTTGCAGAGAATGTAATGACAGGGATCGGAGCAGGAATCGGAGCAAGTTTCTTTTTACTGTACTTCTGGGTCAATTCACGTAACGCCATATATTTGGGGGTAGCCTGTCCCATTTCATTGATAGGAGCATCATAGTCATAGCTGGTCACATCCGGTTGGTAAATACCAGGCTGGGGGGAATTGGCTCCTGCCCAGAATCCAAAGTTTGTTCCACCGTGTATCACGTAGTAGTTGAACGATTTGCCATTATCAAGCAGCCATTTCACATCCGTTGTAATCTTTTCGATAGACGGGTGTTGCCAGTTTTCACGCCAGTGAGTAAGCCATCCGGGATAAAGCTCGGAACAGAATACACTGGCATCGGGATGTACTTTCAGGGCTTCATCGAATTCTGCCTTTGAAGCAGCCGGGTCAAGACCGATGGCTACACCGGGAAGTGTTCCTGCTTCGAGCATATAAGGAGTAGCTCCGTCAGCTGTGTAGAATGGGACTTCAATACCTTTGTCTCTCCAAAGATCATGAATCCACTTCATATATGTACGGTCATTGCCATAGCTTCCGTATTCGTTTTCCACTTGTACCATGATGATAGGACCGCCATTGGTAACTTCGTACTTTTTGATAATAGGGGCTATTGCAGTAGCATAACGCTCCACAGCAGCAGTATACCGTGGATCCATGCAACGGATTTTCAGATCCGGTGTAGATAGCAGATAAGCAGGTAATCCACCGAAATCCCATTCACCGCAAACATAAGGTCCGGGACGGAATAAAAGGAACATATCTTCTTCCTGCACAGTCCGGATAAATTTCTCCAGATCTTTATTGCCTGTCTGAAAATCGAATACACCCGGTTCACTTTCATGATAGTTCCACATGATATAGCAAGCTACGGTATTACATCCCATTGCCTTGATCATTTGTATTCGTTGTTTCCAATATTCTGCGGGGATACGTGACGGATGGATCTCACCGGAGATAATCTGGAACGGTTTATCATCCAGCCAGAATTGATTATCGCCCAGACGGAAAGAATGTGTACCTTTTGTCTGTGCCTGAACCAATGCACCGCCGCCTGTTAATAGAGCCAGTGCCATTAAAAAAGTTAAAAGCTTCTTTTTCATAAAATGATAGTTTATTAATGGTAAGTAATCGTTCGAAATTATATGATATTATTATTGAAACGCAGAAACTCGCAGATTCACGCAAAGCATATTATCGCTCAAGTATAGCGCAGCTATTTAATCTGCGAAAATCTGCGATCATTTGCGTTTCAATAAAACACTGTCATAGTATGAACTAAATTTGAAATACTACTTAGTTAGATTTCACATTATATCAATTTCCGCATTTCTGCCCCTGATTTATAGTAGTGTATAAACCGGAGCAGAAGGCGGAAAATGAATCCACTTAAAAGTGCGTTTGTTTCATACAGGTTGATTCATAGAGTTGTCAGAGTAATTCTAATGTTACCGTAGCAGGTTGTCCGCAATGTGCTCCTGCCGGTAGGGGAATCTTTATTTCATAGATATTCTTAGACTGTTTGCTGACTCCTTCACCTCTGACGGGTACAGAGGTATATACAGTCAGGCTGTTCAGCCCCTTTTTCATCAAAGCATCTGTAACTGTGAGAATGAGTTTCCCATCTTTTTTCTCCGCAAACAAGGCTGCGGGCGAAGATACCCTGAATGTCCCGAATTTACCTTTTGCTGTAACGGAGGTATCGAAATAAACGGCTCCTAACTTTGTTCCTTTCGGGTTTTCAGCTGCTTGCAGATGGGTGTTGTTAGCCAGTATGGCAGGTATCTTTTGGGGGAATTCGCCTTTACAATCTACTACATAAGCATAGGTAGCATCTTTTATTTCCCGTCCGTGTACGATTTCCATCTGGAATACCGGTACTGTTGTTTCCGGTTCTGTGTTGGCTTTGCAAAGTCTTTGCCAGTCGGTGATACGCTCTTCGCGGTTCCATTTCACTTCACCTGAAGTCTGCTGGGGAATTACTCCGTAGGTGAAACCTTCGTGGCGTATCCAATTGATTTTCCCCTTCTTTACCATTTCAGGAGCAACCGGGCTATAAGTCTGTTCAATCGTAGTAGTGATATTCCCTTCTTTCTCCGGGGAGAGGTTGGTGATTCCGGCTCCCAGGGCAAGGAATACATCGTCAAACATAAAGTAGCTTTTGTAAGCCCGTACACCGTATATGTCTTTGTTTACATCTTTGGCTTCAGAGGCATCCGGGTTTCCTTTCATCTTTGCATTGATTTTCTGATAGATGAAACCAGTTGCAAAATCTCCTTTACCATCAGTTGCTCCGGCAGCGAAGTCATAAGAACTGGTATATCCACTCCAGTTTTCGATTGGGTTTAGTTCTGTAGGAGTCTGGCGTGTAGTGACCCCCGGCCAAGCCGTAAGTTTCATGGCTCCTGTGATATTACGGTACTCACTTCCATCGTGTTGGAAAAGAGTGACTCCATCGGCACTATAGAGATTATAGCCTGCTGCACCGGGATAAGCACTCTCCAATCCGTCTACCCGGACAGATCCCATATTGATAAAGAGATAGTAATCATTTGTTTTCTTTATCAGGTCGTCATTGTTATAGAAATAACGGGTACCGTGATAGTATCCATCGGGTGCGGAGGCCATTTGTACATCCTGTCGGGAGGATTCATCAACAAACAGTTTCAGTTCATTAACCTCTTCAGGAGTGAGTGACGAATGCCAGTCGGCCAGTAATGTTCTGGCCAGGATATGTGAAGGTACATTCCCCCGGCGGTTATTTTTGCGTGTCATATTTCCCCGGTCTACAAGTGGTGGAATGATGCCTTTATGATGATAAAAGGCAGAGCAACGGATATAGTTGAGTACTACTTCCACATTCTCCCGCGAGAGTTGTTTGGCCCACGGAGATCCTTGCAGGTATTTTAGTATACGGAACGTTCCCTTCAGTCCATCTATAGGATATCCCCAAACGAGACATTGCTTTCCATGTCCCCATCCGGCCCCATCGGCAGTGGTGCCTTCTGTCCAGAAAGCCTCGTCATAAGTGGTTTGTGACACGACAGAGAGCGAACGGATGGCTACTTCGGCAAGTACGTCTATCATAGGAACCGAACTCATCATGACAGCTGCCTCCAATACCGGACGATAATCGAGTGCATTGCCTCCTACCCACCAGACGTGCTTGCGAAATCTCTCTACGCTTACCACGTTTTTGTCTGTTTCATCGTGTCTGTAGGGTTGTGTCCATGATTGAAAACCCACGTCAAATAGCTTTTGATGTGCCAGAAGGGCTGTTGAGTCTTTTACTTCACCCGTTTCGATTCTATCCATCAGGTCAAGCAGCGCAAAGTAGATTTTTACGGCTGCCCGTGGAGTGGCAAAGCAGGAAGCATGAAAGCGCCCGGGAGCATCATTGTTACGTTCATTTTCCATTTTGCCGTAAAAGGCGATGCCACGTAAAAGGGTTTGTACCCCGTTATCCTGAGGATCAAGATTCTTCTTCCCGCGATAGGATTCTGCTATGACCTGTAACCGTTCAAAGCAGTCCCGTGTCAGATTATTAATCTGGATACAGTGAGCCATGTTAGTTCCGGCAGCATAATTATTACGGATAATTAGCTCTTCTTCTGCACGTTTGTCTGTAAAACGGCCTTCCGCGTCAATCAGAGCCAGAGACTCTTGCAATGTATAGGCGGTTACAGGAGTCCCGTTGATATGTTTTGTAAACTCCTGTCTTAGCCGACGGATTGTTTCTGTCTTTTCATTATCTGTTGCGTACAGGTTACTGATACATAGCAGTCCGATTAGTATCAAACAGGTTTGTATGCGTTTCATAGTTTACTGATCTTTTGGCGATAACTCTGATTTTGTGTTACTACATTTACCAAATATACCTTATTATTATCAAGCGGCAAAATTAGTGAAGCTTTTCCGTTTTCTACGGTGACTTCTGATGTTGTTACCGAACATCCGTTTGTGTCATAAACCGTCACACGGGCAGGGCCGTTTTCTGTGCCGCAAATAATGAGTTGTCCGTTACTGTAGTTGATCATCAGTTTTTCGGTATTCTGGTTGTTGATACCGGTAGGTACAGGGTTAACTATGATATTGTCGATATAACAAACATGTTGTTCGTCTTCATACAGCGTGACATTTGAATTGTAAGTAGGCAATATGGCTATTCCCAATACTCCGTTCGTGAATTTACTTATCTGGCTGGAGTAAGCTGCTTTATTGAACTTGAATGTATAGGTGATCCACTGCCCTTCAGTAGTAAAATCGTAGACAGATTTGTTAAGGAGTATACCTTCGTCTTGTCTGAAATCATTCGTAGTATTAAACTTAGAAAGCAGCTTGATGCAAATATCTTGTTTTTCAGCCGGATCTTCAAAGTCATCTGTATCCTTACCAATCACATTGAGTGGTTGATAGATTGTAAATTCTACTACTTTTAAGTCATCAATGCCAATGGGGGTATCAAACAGGAACTTTAGTCCGTAGTCGCGTGCTTCCATGGAGGAGTAACGTAATACTTTGGCCGAATTGTTACTTTCGGCAGAGGGCACCGGATTATCTATTACTTCATGCGAATACATCCAGCGTGACTTGGGTTTGTAATCGCCTAACTTTCCTTTATTGCCGAAACGGAAGAAATAAGGAGTTGTTTCGTAGGTTTCAAAGTCTGCCCGGAAAAGTTCTTGTGCGGACATGTTACCGGAGAAAGAGATAGATGCTGCTAACAGCACAGAGGTAATGATCTTGTTTTTCATAATTTAATCAATTTGTGAGGCTGATTTTGTTTTACTACTTACAAAAGTAGAGGATGTTGTGAAAATGAGATGTTGTCTATCGTCCGAAATAGATGATTTTATTGTCCGTTGGACGAAATGGGGATTATATTGCCTTGAGTATTCCTTTGTTTTTGTCTGCATGAAACCTATTCTTTGTTTTCTGTGTATATGGCCGTATACGGGCATTTTTATCCGTATTATAGGTTTATATTGTCCGAAAGATAATTCGATACTACTGCTGATACAATACATCAACCTATGTTTGCAGTATCCTCCCTACATTTGCTCCTGTGATCAGTTGACAACAACTATTCCACATTGGTTACATTAATATAATAGACGATGAAAAAGCACATTTTACTCCTGTTTCTATTGGTAGGCAGTTCGCTTGCCGTAAAAGCCCAATCTACGGATAATGTAGATTTGATGTTTCCAAATCTGATGATGACCCGTTATCATTATGATAAGATGAAAGAAGATATTGAGAAGAAAGGCAATAATCCTCCTAAAAGCGCATACATTAAACAGATGAGAAACCCGGCGGAAAGTATTGTAAACAATGATAGGAAAACTACTACTGCGGTCTCAACTTCCAACAATCCTGCTAATATAGAGATTAAAGATGAGATGAATGCCATCTACCAGCTTTGCGTTGTCTATGCGTTCTCTCAGGAAGAGAAATTCCTGAATAAAGCGGTTGAATATCTGAAAGCTTGGGGAAAAGTAAATGTAGCTGTGTCCAAATCAAATATTCATGAGAGTGTTTATACTCCGGCTGTAGAAGGATATAGTATCATTCGTAATGTGATTTCACAGGAAGATAGAGAAGAGATAGACAGTTGGTTCAGGAAACGTGTCAATGTATTTATCAAAGACAATGATTTGCGGGAAAATAACTGGGGAACTTGTCTTTTACAGCAGTTTTACTATTATGGTTCAGCGTTGAATGATGAAACAATTGTGACTACTTATTTCAGAAATAGGTATTCCAACTGGGTAAAGAACAATCTCTATCCCAATGGTACTACTACCGACTTGTTAGGACGTGATGCTTTTGCTTATCATGCTTACGACTTATTGTTTTTTGCTGAAATCTGTCATGCAATAGCCTGTTATGAGGGTTATGAAGCGGCCGATGAATTTTATGCACGGGATGTTAACTGGGGAGCTTCAATAAAGAAGAGTGTTGATTTCTGGAAACCATACCTGCTTGATCCGGCAAAGAATCCACATTTGGAATTCGTAGAAACAGAATGGGCGCCCGATAAGAAACGTAGTGACTATAACAAACCTTATAACCCCGGTGGCACCATGTATGCTGCTGATGAGATTTTTGAAATGGATCATGATCTTATCCGTGCTGTTGAGAAGTATCGTGGTGGTAACCCATTTTATACCTGGCGACTGACACTTAGTAACCTGCGCTGGTATTATGGCACTGGAGAACAGTAAAATAGTAGTTAAGTAGTAAGTAGTCAAAGTAGTTAAGTAGAATGCTATCTGCTACTTACTACTAACGAAGTGATAACTACTTGACTACTAAAGAAAAAATACATAACGAAATCATTAACCTATATGCGAATTATTGGACTATTACTGCTGAGTTGTTCTCTTTGTATGTCTTGTGTACAAACAGATAAAAAGAAAGCACTCATTGATGACGATTTTTTAGTTGCCGAACAACATTTGAGCAATCAACTCAAAGCGGTTCCCGAACCTACTGTGTATCCACGTACTACGGGTAAAGACGGAAAGTTGATTGCTACTCCGAAGAATGACTGGACGGAAGGGTTCTATCCGGGATGTTTATGGTATATCTATGAACACAACCGGGAAGAGAGCTGGAAACAGAGTGCTATCAAATGGACCGAGGCTCTGGAGCCGATGAAAAAGCTGACAAGTCATCATGACATTGGTTTTCTTATCTATTGCAGTTTTGGTAACGGGTATCGGCTTACAGGTAAAGAAGAATATAAAGATGTGATTATAGAAGCTGCCAATTCTCTGACTACCCGTTTCAGTGAAGTGACAGGGTGTATAAAATCATGGAATTACCGGAAAGCCTGGAATGGAAAAGATGAATGGTTCTATCCGGTGATTATTGATAATATGATGAACCTGGAGTTACTCTATTTTGCTTCTAAAGTGACAGGTGATACAAGATATGCCAAGATAGCAACCACCCATGCGGAGACAACTGCGAAGAATCAGTTACGCAAAGATTATAGCAATTATCACGTAGTAGATTATGATACATTGACAGGTAAGGTTCTTCATCAGGCCACTTGTCAGGGGTTCTCTGATAATTCGGCATGGGCACGCGGACAGGCATGGGCTATATATGGTTACACAATGGCTTATCGTGAAACGCAGAATCCGAAATTCCTCGAAATAGCCATACATACGGCAGACTATTGGCTTAACCATCCGAATCTTCCCGAAGACGGGGTTCCTTACTGGGACTTTAATGCCGGACAGGAAGGGTATGTTCCCGATTGGGCCTATGACCCTAACCGCTTTAAAGTAGTTCCCCGTGATGCATCGGCGGCGGCCATTGCTGCTTCTGCTTTTCTGGAACTGGCTACGTATGTACCGAATGAAAAGACATATTACGATGCAGCAGTTAAGATACTTAAATCACTCTCTTCACCGGCTTACCGGGCGGTTCCGGGCACTAACAATAACTTTATCCTGATGCATAGTGTGGGTAGTATCCCTCACAATCAAGAAATTGATGTCCCATTGGTTTATGCCGATTACTACTTTCTGGAAGCTCTGAACCGGTATGGCCATTACGACAATAAGAAGTAAACTTCAATAACATAATTATTAACTTTTTAAATCAATTCGTATGAGAAAATTATTTTACGCAGTAGCATTATTATTCGTAAGTGCAAACATGAGTGCACAGTATTTTGTAGATGGGTATAATACCAGTTTTGACAGTTGGGTGGACATCAAAGATTCAGAAGAAAACGTGATAGGTGTAAGACCTGCCGGCTGGGTATCTCCTTCTAATAACAACTGGACTTCGGGTACTAATAAGGTAGAAGTAACCTTTGAAAAAGCAGAGAACCGTAATGGGGAAGCTGATAAGGCTTGTAAGATTATTACTACAGGTATTGTGTCTACCTGGTTTAGCTGGCACGTAGGTGTATCACAGGTGACAAGTGTCTATGCAGAAGATTACATTGCTGATCCGTTCTTTATTGATAAAGGAGATGATTTCTATTATACATTTTGGGCAAAAAGCGATGTAGATGGAACTAAAATGCATATTGGTACTGGTCAGTTATATAATCCGTCAAACGGAGGAAGCTGGGACAATGTGCCTTATGTGGAGCTTACTACCGAATGGAAACAATATGGTATTTATGTAGAACTTGCCAAATTGGACCTTACTTCATTCGATATTCAGCTCAGAAGTAACGGTGTTCGGTATATTGATGATCTGGAAGTAGGATTTGGTGAAATTCCCGAAGGTGTAGGTATCATCAATGTAAATGCAAAGGATGCTTTCAATGTTTACTCTAACGATAATGGTATCTCTTTTGAAGGTGCCGAAGGAATGGTTACCGTATTCAATACAGTAGGTTCGGTAGTTGCTCAGAAAGCTGCAAATGGTGGAACTGATAACATATGCCTTGGCAGCGGACTTTATCTTGTAAAGTTGCAGACAGCCGATGGAGAGGTAACCCGTAAGGTAGTAGTTAAATAAAATTCTTTAAAAGAAGCTATAATAATAGCAGGGTATTGAGATAAGATTGGGATAATTAGAAAAGAAAGCGCATCTTTGTTCCGTAATAACAGGCAGTAGTGCTGTGTGTTACGAGAATAAAGATGCGTTATTTTAATTTTGGAATACTATGAATTTAATTACTAAAAGCAAAACTACTCTTCTTTTGTTACTTTTTGTCTGTTCCTTATCCGTTTCGGGTAAAGACAAACGTATCCGGGCCGTTTATGATCTGATAGAGCGGGTTACCCCCGGTTACTCTTCGCAATACCGTTTGGAATTAATTGCTCCCGATGACGGTTCTGATGTATACGAAGTAGATGGTAACGGCAAACAAATCATCCTTCGCGGTAACACGTCCGTAGCTCTGGCTACCGCCTTTAATTGGTATTTAAAGTATACCTGCCAGGCGCACGTCTCCTGGTTTGGCAATCAACTTCAGCTTCCGAAGAAACTTCCTCAGCCCCTTCAAAAGGAACGCCGTACAATCAACGGTCGTTACCGTGTGTATATGAACTATTGTACCGTGAGCTACACTGCTGCCTGGTGGAACTGGGAACGCTGGCAAAAGGAGCTGGACTTTATGGCGATGAACTCCATTAACATGCCCCTTTTTACTATCGGTCTGGATGCTGTGTGGTACAATACCTTGTTGCACTTCAACTTCACAGATGGGGAGGCACGTGCTTTCCTCGCCGGTCCCGGACATGCCGCCTGGCAGTGGATGCAAAACCTTCAGAGTTATGGTGGCCCCCTTCCGAAGTCCGTGATCGATAAACATGCTGCATTGGGCAAAAAGATCATTGCACGGCAACTGGAATTGGGCATGCAACCCATTCAGCAAGGCTTCTCCGGTTACGTTCCGCGTGAGCTGAAAGAGAAGTACCCCACAGCGAATATCAACCAGCAACGTTCCTGGTGTGGTTTCAAAGGGGCTGCTCAGTTGGATCCTACCGATTCGTTGTTTACCCGTATGGGGCGTGTTTTCCTCGAAGAACAGGCCCGGTTGTTTGGTGCACACGGAGTCTATGCTGCCGATCCATTCCATGAAAGTGCTCCTCCGGTAGATACTCCCGAATATCTGAGAGCGGTGGGAGAAAGAATTCACCACCTTTTCCGTGACTTCGACCCGCATAGCACTTGGGCCATGCAGTCGTGGAGCCTGCGTGAAGATATTGTTAAAGCTGTTCCGAAAGATGCTTTGCTGATTCTTGACCTGAACGGTAAAAGTACCTCAAAAGCCCTGTTCTGGGGATATTCTACGGTAGTGGGTAACTTACATAATTTCGGCGGACGCATCAATATGCACGGCGATTTGAAGCTTCTTGCTTCCAATCAATACAGTAAGGCCAAACGGTTGAATCCCGCAGTTTGTGGTTCGGGGCTGTTTATGGAAGCCATTGAGCAGAATCCGGTATATTATGAATTAGCTTTTGAAATGCCCTGCCATGCCGATAGCATTGATTTGCAAGCCTGGCTGAAACAGTATGCTACCCGCCGTTATGGGGCCTCTTCGCCGGCAGCACAGGAAGCATGGATGCTGCTGCTCGATGGGCCGTATCGTCCGGGTACAAATGGTACGGAGAAGAGTTCAATCGTGGCTGCCCGCCCTGCATTGGACGTAAAGAAGTCCGGTCCGAATGCCGCTCTTGAAATACCTTACGATCCGGCTTTGGTGATTCGTGCCCAGAGTCTGCTGCTGAAAGATATAGATAAGCTATCCGCTTCCCGTCCCTACCGTTTCGATATTGTAGATGTGCAGCGGCAGCTGATGACTAATCTTGGCCAGCTTATTCACCGTCAGGCGGCAGAAGCCTTCAGGAAGAAAGACCAGCGTGCTTTTACGCTTCATTCCGGGCGGTTCCTTGAGATGTTAGCTGATATGGACCAGCTGCTTCGTACCCGCAGCGAGTACAGTTTTGACCGTTGGCTGACAGAGGCCCGTAGCTGGGGAGACACCGAAGAGGAGAAGAATCTGATGGAACGTGACGCCACTTCTTTGGTTACTATCTGGGGAGCTGACGGTGATCCGCGTATCTTTGACTATTCCTGGCGGGAGTGGTCGGGGCTGATCAATGGTTATTATCTCCCGCGCTGGCAGAAGTTCTATGCCATGCTGCAACAGCATCTTGATGCAGGTACTTCTTATGAAGAAGCCGGTTTACCGCAGATTTATGGCCGGGAGGCTTTCCGTGCCAATGATTTCTATAACGGCCTGGCTGAGTGGGAGCTTGCTTATGTCGATAGTTACGGCAAGGCGCGTACTCCGGTTGCCGAAGGCGATGAGGTTGCTATGGTTAAACGCCTGTTTGATAAGTATCTCAAACTCTCTCAGGAGTATTATGCCGGAGGGGTGAAGGTTACGGAGAAATCTTCGGGAGAAAGGACTTATGAAAATTTAGGAGAAGAATAATTGTGAGTTTTTGGAGCAAAAAGATAGCAAATTGTGTATTATGCTAACAGGCTCTTAAGATAAAACGGATGGAATAGAAAAAAGAGCGTATCTTTATTCGTAATAATATGCAGAAATGCCTCTGTTATAGGAATAAAAATGCGCTTTTTCGGTAAAAAAGTACTTTTTTCCCGGAGCGAAATTGTTTGTTCGGCTCCGGGGAAGGAGAGGTTCCCCGGAGCCGAACACTTCCCTCCCCGGAGCCGGGCTCTTTCTTCCTCACCGGGGAAGATGTTTCAGGTGCAAAAGAGATACTTCCGGGAGTTATTAGCTTCCTTTATGCCGGGGAAATGGAAATGATAAAACGGAGTAGTTTATAGCCAGATAGCGATCGTATAGGCGTAAACTCCCTATATTGGGTGATAAAAAGAGGCATTTGTCCGTTCAATAATGGCTTATTGATTTTGACAAATGCCTCTCTGTTTCTTTTATTTCATGACACCGGATTTAGCTGCGGAAATAGCGTATTCCTGAGCGGTAGAATATTCAAAGTGTCAAAACGAAACTATTTCTTTGCATGCGGATAATCGATTGTATAATGTAATCCGCGGCTCTCTTTCCGCTCCATCGCCTGACGCATGATGAGATATCCCACGTTAATCATGTTACGCAACTCGCAAATTTCCTTAGATGCTACACTGCGTTTGAAGAGGCTTTCTGTTTCTTCATAAAGAATATCCAGCCGGTCCCACGCACGCTTCAGGCGAAGGTCACTCCGAACAATGCCTACATAGGTACTCATAATCTGGTTCACCTCTTTCATGCTTTGGGTAATCAATACCATCTCTTCGGGCGAGCGGGTACCCTCGTCATTCCATTCCGGGATATCCGGATTATAATCATATTGGTCTACTACTTCCAGCGTATGTTTGGCAGCTGCGTCGGCATACACAACGGCTTCGATCAGAGAGTTTGAAGCTAAGCGATTGCCACCATGCAAGCCTGTACAAGAGCATTCGCCCACCGCATAAAGCCGTTCGATAGACGACTGGGCGTTGAGATCTACCAGGATACCTCCACAGAGATAATGGGCGGCCGGAGCAACCGGAATATAATCTTTTGTAATGTCAATACCTAAGCTGAGGCATTTCTCATAAATGTTCGGGAAGTGCTTCCGGGTCTCTTCGGGATCTTTGTGAGTGACGTCGAGATAGACATGGTCATCACCCCGGTTTTTCATTTCGTTGTCAATGGCACGTGCTACGATATCGCGTGGAGCCAATGAAAGACGGGGGTCATATTTCTGCATGAACTCTTTACCGTCCATCGTACGGAGTACGGCACCGTAGCCACGCATGGCTTCGGTAATGAGGAAAGAAGGACGGTCGCCCGGATGATAAAGCGCTGTAGGATGAAACTGTACGAATTCCATATCTTTCACCGTTCCCTTGGCACGGTATACCATAGCAATACCGTCTCCGGTAGCTACCAACGGATTGGTAGTTGTCTGGTACACAGCTCCTACTCCACCGGTTGCCATGAGTGTAACCTTTGCCAGGTATGTATCTACCTTTCCGGTTTTCGGGTCGAGAATATAAGCGCCGTAACATTTGATGTCCGGTGTCTGACGTGTAACGGTCACCCCAAGATGATGCTGGGTTAATATCTCAATCGCAAAGTGATTTTCGATTACTGTAATGTTGGGATGGCGTTGCACAGCCTTGATAAGACTGTCCTGAATCTCAGCTCCGGTATTATCTTTGTGATGAAGAATACGGAACTCCGAATGTCCTCCTTCCCGGTGCAGGTCGAATTCTCCCTCTTCGTTTTTATCGAATTCCACTCCCCAGTTGATAAGTGCTTCGATTTGTGCCGGAGCCTCCCGTACAACTTTTTCTACGGCAGCACGGTCACTGATCCAGTCACCGGCAATCATTGTGTCTTCAATATGCTTATCGAAATTATCTACCAGGAGATTCGTAACGGAGGCCACTCCTCCCTGTGCAAAATAAGTGTTTGCCTCTTCCAAACCGCTCTTACAGATAAGGGCTACTTTTCCTTTATGCGCCACTTTCAAAGCGAAGCTCATTCCGGCAATGCCGGAACCGATGACGAGGAAATCGAACTTTTTAACCATAATCTAAATGTTTATTACCGCAAAACTACAAAATAACTGTTTTCATTGTACTTTTCGTTGCCATTAATTCATAAAATTGCTAACTTGGCAGCAAAAATCTGACAAAATGAACCGAGTTTTCCATGCCCGCATTGCCTGGTATCAATATTTTCTTCTGGTGGTACTGGGAGCAAACGCGTTTGGCTTCCTGTGGTGTAAGTATATTCTGCTTGCCGTTTTTATGATGCTGTTGCTCATTGTGGTGATCGAACAGGTAATTCACACCACCTATACCGTTACGTCACAAAGTGAACTTATTCTTTCTTACGGTCGCTTTACACGTAAGAAGACAATTCCTGTCAAAGATATTATCTCTGTGCAAAAGCATCATTCAATGAAGTTCGGCCGTTTCTCGGTAACCGAATATGTATTGATTGAATACGGTAAAGATAAATATGTATCGGTGATGCCGGTCAAAGAGCGGGAATTTGTAGAGTTGCTGGAGAAGATAAAAAATAACGGTTAGTGATCAGTGATAAGTGATTAGTACTATGCAGTATAATTGCGCAGCCATTCATCACTTATCATTCATCACTTATTACTAATTCGAATCATATGAAATACCAGGTAATTATCATTGGCGGCGGTCCTGCGGGCTACACAGCTGCCGAAACAGCCGGCAAAGCCGGACTGAGTGTTTTGCTTTTTGAAAAGCAGAATTTAGGTGGAGTCTGTCTTAATGAAGGATGTATTCCTACCAAGACTTTGCTCTATTCGGCAAAGACGTATGACGGAGCGAAACATGCTTCCAAATATGCTGTAACCGTGCCGGAGGTCTCTTTTGATTTGTCGAAGATAATTGCCCGTAAGAGTAAAGTAGTGCGTAAATTGGTATTGGGAGTGAAAGGTAAACTTACTTCCAACAATGTAACGATTGTACAGGGCATGGCTCAGATTGTGGATAAGAATACGGTTCGTTGTGGTGAAGAGACTTACGAATGCGAGAATCTGATACTCTGTACCGGCTCTGAAACCTTTATTCCTCCTATCGCAGGTATTGATACGGTGAATTACTGGACGCATCGCGATGCGCTTGATAACAAAGAATTACCTGCTTCATTGGCTATCGTTGGCGGTGGTGTTATTGGAATGGAGTTTGCTTCCTTCTTCAATAGCCTTGGCGTACAGGTGACAGTGATAGAAATGCTGGATGAGATACTGAACGGAATGGATAAAGAGCTTTCTGCCTTGCTTCGTGCCGAATATGCGAAACGAGGTATCCGATTCCTCCTGAGCACGAAGGTTATTTCTCTGTCGAAAAATGAAACAGGAACTGTAGTCTCTTATGAGAATGCCGAAGGCTCCGGTAGTGTGATTGCAGAAAAGCTACTGATGAGTGTAGGCCGTCGTCCTGTCACCAAAGGTTTCGGACTCGAAAATCTGAAACTGGTATTGACGGAACGTGGGAACGTTGCCGTTAATTCTAAAATGCAGACCTCCGAACCGGGTGTATATGTCTGTGGCGACCTTACAGGCTTTTCGCTGCTTGCCCATACGGCGGTTCGCGAAGCAGAAGTAGCTGTACATACCATTCTTGGTAGGGACGATGTGATGAGTTATCGTGCTATCCCCGGTGTAGTATATACCAATCCGGAGATTGCCGGAGTGGGGCATACCGAAGAAAGTCTGCTGGCAAAAGGTATTCCTCATCACATTGTTAAATTGCCCATGGCGTATTCAGGCCGTTTTGTTGCTGAGAATGAAGGCGTAAACGGCATGTGCAAACTATTGATCGGTGAGGATAAAACGATCCTGGGTGCCCATGTACTTGGTAATCCTGCTTCCGAGATTATCACCCTTGCCGGCATGGCAGTGGAGTTAAAACTGACAACTACGGAGTGGAAGAAGATTGTATTCCCCCACCCCACAGTAGCCGAAATATTCAGGGAAGCCCTGTGATTAAGAAACTAAACGTATGCAAAGAATTTTCCTATCCCTTATTTTATTCTCCTGCCTTCCGGTTTTATGGGGGCAGGAGGTTCTCTCTTCCCGTATCAACTCATTGTTGAAAACCTTGCCTGAGGGATCTGAAGTCGGTATATCTGTTTATGATCTTACTGATAAGAAGCCGCTTTATACGTATCGGGATACTAAACTTTCGCGCCCGGCATCGACTATGAAGCTGCTGACTGCTATTACTGCCCTTTCCCGTTCGGATGCCGACGAGCCGTTTCGTACCGAGGTCTGGTACAATGGAGTCATAGAGCATGATACTTTGCGTGGAGATTTGTATGTAGTAGGAGGTTTTGATCCCGAATTTGATGAACTTAGTATGGATACGCTGGTAGATGCCATCATTACTTCTCCTTTCTCCGTTATCGATGGGAGGATCTATGGAGATATTTCCATGAAAGACTCCCTCTATTGGGGGAGCGGATGGGCATGGGATGATACGCCGGAAGCTTATCAGCCTTATCTTTCTCCGTTGATGTATCACAAAGGAATGGTGACGGTAACAGCTGCTCCGGGTGCAGTTCAGGGCGATACGGCACGGGTTTCCTGCTATCCGGAGTCCTCTTATTACAGTCTCAGCAATGCAACCCGGACACGTACTCCCTCTGCCGGGAAGTTTACCGTAACCAGGGGATGGCTTGAAAATAAGAACAATATCACGGTCACAGGCAATGTAGAGGGGAGGCGTAGCGCAGATATTAATGTGTTCTCTTCACAGGACTTCTTTATGCATGCTTTTCTTGAAAAGCTCCGCAACAAAGGCATTGAGGTACCTCTAAACTATGCCTTTTCTGTTTTTACTCCCGATAGTTCATCCGTTTGCATGGCGCGTTCGGAGTGCTCTGTACAGGAGGTAGTTACCCAGATAATGAAGGAAAGCGATAACCTGAGTGCAGAGGCTTTGCTTTGTCGTCTGGGGGTACAAGCTACCGGGAAGAAGTATGTCTCGGCCAAAGAGGGCATTGCTGAGATAAAGAAGATGATAAAGCAGCTGGGACACAATCCCGACCATTATAAGATAGCCGATGGGTGTGGACTATCCAACTATGACTACCTCTCTCCTGCCCTTTTGGTCGATTTCCTTAAATTTGCCTATTCCCGTACGGATGTGTTTCAGAAACTCTACAAGGCTCTTCCCATTGCCGGAGTAGACGGAACATTGAAGTATAGAATGCAGCAAGGAAAAGCCTGTAAGAATGTTCATGCCAAGACAGGTTCCTATACAGCAATTAACGCCTTAGCAGGCTATCTGAAGGCTGCTAACGGGCATGAAATAGCCTTTGCCATTATGAATCAGAATGTACTTTCGGCAGCCAAAGCAAGAGAGTTTCAGAATAAAGTGTGTGAGGTGCTTTGTGAGTAGGGAATAAAGCTCACTCTGCCGTCTGTCTCTGACAAAGGAACGCCTTGTATTTTTACTGTCGGTCTGTCCATCTCTTGTGGGATTACAATTTCTGCCTTTGTCAGTCTCCCATATTTCCACTCAATCGTTACCTGATAGCCGTTTCTTGCCATCAATCCTTCGATTTTGCCTTCCGGCCATTCGGTAGGCAGGGCAGGCAAGAGGTGTATAAAGCCTTCGTGAGATTGTAATAACATCTCAGCAAAAAGCCCAGAAGTAGCCATTGTAGCGTCTACCTGCATATTTCCCGATTGATTGGACATCATGTTTTCGTAACCACTTTCTTTAATCATCCGGTTGAAAGTTCCGATAGCCTGATTGCCATCGTAGAGTCTGGCCCATAAAGCGGTACGCCATGCCATAGACCAGTTGCCTCCCGTGTAAGGCCATCTGTCGCCAAATTTACCTTTACCCCTCATCTCTAAAGATTTCCGGACAGCCTGGGCCAATGCAGGTGTTTGGGTGTATGATATCCTATTTCCCGGATACAAAGCATAAAGGTGGGCAAGGTGGCGATGATGATCGTGTGGGTTGTCCACATCATCTATCCATTCCTGCAATTGTCCATAGCGTCCTATCTTCAAGGGTAGTAGCTTATTTTTAGCAATGAGCAGCTTCTGGCGGAATACAGAATCTGTGTTCAGGCATTCTGCTGCTTTAATTACGTGGGTATATAGATCATATACCATTTCTATATCCTGGTAGGCGGGCATGGTAAAAAGTCTTCCTTCCGTTTGCTCGCCGTTTGTGGTAGAATATTCTACCGGAGAACCGTTTTTCATTTCAATGCCGTGTTCTGCTGATACGGAAGGGGCAATAATGAAATATCCCTGATATTCTACCATGTTTTCCAGCCAGAATTCGGCAGCTTCTTTCATAATAGGATATCCTTTTGTTCTGAGATACTCTTTATCTCCGTTGAAAGCATAATGTTCCCACAAGTGCCTGCAATGCCAGGCAGCTCCTGAAGGATAGAGTCCCCACAGGATATCATCACCGGGAACGGTGTGCCCCCATATATTTCCGGTAGAATGGCTCACCCAACCTTTCGTCCCGTAATATTCGCGGGCTGTTTGCCGTCCGGGTTCTACCAGACCTTCAATCCATTCCAGATAAGCCTCTTCACATTCCGGTAATTGGGTCGGTCCGCATCCCCAATACATCTCCTGGAGATTGATGTTGCTTTGGAAATTTCCGTTCCACGGAGCCTTTTCAAAGGTATTCCATACACCTTGCAGGGTAGAAGGTAGTGTGCCGGGGCGGGAGGCACTTATCAGCAGGTAACGGCTGAGGTTGAACCCTAAAACTTTCAGAGAGGCGTCGTCGGTAAATCCTTCCTGCAATTGTTTCACACGTACATTGGTTGGAAGTTGTTCGGAAGCCGTGTCTCCGGTAAGAGTGAATCTGACCCGATTGTACAACGTCTGATAATCGGATATATGTGTGTTTTTGACTGTCTCGTAGCCTTTTGTAATGGCTTTTGTTATTACCTTCCCGGTATTTTGTTGCGGGTTCTCTCCTTTATATAGGGGGTATACAGGAGCATATTCAGTGTCGACCGCATAGAATACAGTGGCTTCATTGGCTTTTTCTACTACAATCCGTTGATGGGCTACTTTGACACTTCCGCCTTGCTGAACAATTTTAATACGGATGGTATAGCCTAATCCATTTTCCCGGATGATCCCATTGAAAGTAAGTCCATTCTCACTTTCTATGATCTCTTCGGGCTGATAGACGAGTGAATGGGAAAGAGAGAAACTAATCTTTCCTGCTTTATCGGCCGTAAAATGAAGTGCCATCAATTTATCAGGATAACTGCAGAAATACTCACGGTTAAACTGTACACCTCCCTGTGTATATTCAACGAAACCACGGGATGTGGATAGATCGATACCGCGCAGGTAATTTTGTACGGGCTGTTTGTTTTTGCCAAAGTCAATCCACAGATTACCTACCATTGAAAAATAGCCATAGTTAGTATAATCTCCGGTCATGTAGATACGGGAGAGGGAATCGGCTTCAGCAAACCGGCGCTCTACTATTAACTGCCGGATAGTGGCTATCTTGTCCTTACCTCCTTTGATTATTCCGTAATTAAAATCGGAGGCAGCATGAGGACCTCCTGCCCAGAATGTTTTTTCAGCGATATCAAAACGTTCCTTCTCTACCTCCCCGTAAAAAGAGGCACCCATATAACCATTGCCGATATGTAAAGCCTGTTCGGACCAGCTTTGGGCCGGATAGCGAAACCATAATGTCTCATTGGGGGATAAGCATTCATTAGTTGCATACAGGCGTATTGGTAAGGTGGCAAGAAAAGCCATTATCGGGAGTAGCAGAAGAATTTTGTACCTCATAATATCTGTATTTACTGGAAATCTACCGAAGAAAAAGCGGGTGTATCAGAAGTCTTTTCACCACAGAGTAACACAGAGTTTCACAGAGTAGTATTTATCTGATGAAACGCGGATGATCGCAGATGAACACAGATTAAAAGACTGTAGTTCTTTATCATATATTTGTTTTCCTTTGCGAAAATCTGCGTTCATCTGCGTTTCAATAAAGATTTAAACTCTGTGGAACTCTGTGTTACTCTGTGGTGAGTTTTAATATCTGCCAAAAAGAGCGGAAAGGTTTACTTCTTTACAACTCTAAAGCTTGCCACTTCTGATTCACATTGAATTTTCACTATATAGCAACCGGTAGAAAGGCTGTTAAGGTGAACAGACCGTACGCCGGAAGCTAAATTTATGTTTTTCAATGCCTGTCCCATCATATTGTAAACAGTAACTGTAACATTGGCTCCGTCATTGTCTTTTAAGTTGATGAACAGTTCATCTTCTACAGCAGCAGGATAAACGGATATGTTACCATTGGACTGGTTCTTGCTGATTCCTGTTCCTTGATAGGTAGAATCGTAGAATTCGCGAATCAATCCGTATGCCTGGTCTTCCATACCTGCATCCTGACCCAATGCCCAGATACCAATACCTTTGAAGCCGCCTTTGGTAGTATAGTCATATTTTAAGCGGAGGCTCTGAAGATCCTCGGCATAAGCCACCATATTGGCACCGTCTTCGGTATACTTATAAACATTACATTTTGCTGCGTCATCCCAAGTGATATCATTGTCTTTGGCATACTTGGGTACATCACCTAAAGTAGCTGTTCCGAATTTTGATCCGTTCTTGTAGATATTGCCATAGTAGGGCCATGCGATAACAATGTCAGATGCAGGAATGTCGATATCCAGCCAGAACTGCTTGATTCTTCTTTGTGCATCGTTCAGCGGGCAAGTGAATGTTTGTCCGATGTTGTACATCATGATAGTAAGGTAGTCGGCACTTTTGAGCATTCCTTTGAAATCCCATTCATTGCTTTCATTTCCCGGATAGGTAGCAATAGAAAGTTCGAAATCCGGATTGATTTTGTCGAGCTCTTCTTTTATATATTTAGCCAGTTCATTATATTTTGCACCGTGATTGGGGACGGAGTTGTAAAACTCTTCAATATCCATATTAATACCATCCAGGTTGTATTTGTCAACAAACTTAGCTATGGCAACGGCTGCAGCACGCATCTTTTGTGAATCGCCAAACAGATCTACATAGAAAGCTGTATTTCCACCGTCACGAACATTACCGGTGATGGCAGCCAATACTTTCACACCATTTTTGTGCGCTGCGTTAATAAAGTCAATCCAGGGCCATTTCAGGTCGATACCTTTATCTTCGAAAGTGGGGGTATAACCTCCCTTGTCGATTTCAAAACCAATAGGAGCAATATGAGTGAGGCCTTTCCAGTCTACTTTGTCAATAGTGGTAACACTGAACCAGGGGAACCAGCCGAATACTATCTTATTGTTATAGTCAGTACACTTCTGTGTATAGGCTGCTGCGTCGAGCTTGTTGATTTGGCGGATTGTCATATCACCATCCGGGTCAGAAGATTCAGGAACTACATCTTTCCCGTTACTGAAGTACAGTTTGGTGATTTGCCCGTCCAGTTTATTTCCGTCAGTGGCTGTCGGTTTCAACCGGATGGCTACGATAAAGAAGTTATTTCCTACACTAAGTGGTTGTTTACCTGCATTATCTCCATCACGTAACTCCAGTTTACCGGTACCCGGGCGAAGTGCCTGGTAGTTCATTGTGAGTGATTCGTCTGTGATCTGTGCTTTGTCACCGGCATAGTACACATTGATAGTAGCAATATCAGTCAGCTTGGTTGTACCGTTCAGCGAGAAGTCCAGTCCGGTAAGTGACAGTTCGCCTGCACCAACGGTGTTTACTTTCAGAGTAAGCAATTCAATGTTGTCTTCTTTCGCATAGGCATTACCTGTCTTCTGAGAAACCATACTGCTTTCGATAGTCATTTCGCCTACTTCTTCAAAGATCTTCAGGTCGATGTTTTTTACTTCAGCTTCCGTTGCTTTAAAAGTAGCCGGATAAGCACCCTGTAAATCGGGAACATTGGTATCTGTTACATTCTGGAAATCATAATAGGCCACTAAGTTGGCTTTATCCGGGTGTGTATCGAGCACTTTATAGCTTTTCCATTTAGATATGGTTTCAAGGCTGAGAGACTTGTTCCATACTCTGACTTCATCGTAGCAGGCAAGAGAAGCACCACCCAATACGAATGGCGCGTCAATGTCACCTGTGGTAGGTTTGAAGAAAGCATTAGAGAAAGACTGGCGGATACCGTCGATATAGAGAATGATAACTCCTTCGTCGGTGCTTGATTTTGTTCCGTCATAAACTAAAGCCACATGGTGCCAGCCACTTTTCGGATAGCATCCGGCAGATGTTTGTGCATAAGCACCATCTCCGTTAGCCTGCATAACGTAGATCTGTCCATTTTTTTCTACCTGTACCTTAATACGGTTACGCTCGTCGGGTTGCTCTTTTTTGAAGATAATGAAACGATCGGCCAGCTCATCCAGGGTTATATTCACCCATGCCTCTATGGTGTAAGCTCCGGCTTTGTTGAGCTGTGTGATATCTCCGCAATCCAGATAAGCATCTCCGGCATTTACGTTCAACTTGAAACCTTTGTTACCTGTCGTCTGGGCAGATACATTGAGAATGCCTAACAAAAACAGCAGGCATAAAAACAAATTCTTTTTCATTTGGTATCTATTTTAAATTAAACAAAGTTTATTCTTCAGGACTGTTAGGGTCGTATATCTCGAATACCCCCGATTCGGTGGTAGGGCTGTCTACCACTTTGTTGTCGGTAGCAATGGCTTTTACTACCAGTCTGTATTTTCCTCCCGGTACAATCGGATCACCGTCATAATCTACATTGAATCCTTCACTGAAGCGGAAAGAACATTGGTTCTTGAACTCTTTCTGGTTAGGATCTTTCTGAGGATACGTTACCTGAAAAGCCCTGTCGGTATGTTTCATGGCCTCTTCGGCATAGAGGGTACTTTTTTCTTTGATTACCCAGAAGTTAATATTCTGTATCCGGGTGGTATCCCCTTTGAAGAAATAGGTTACTTTTATATCAGAAAGTTTACTTTCCGTACCCACATTCCATGTGCGTATGTTCCATACATACAGATAACTGTCTTTTTTTGAGAAGTCATCTTCGTTCTTGTCACAAGCAATGAATGAGAGAGTCATTAAAAGCAGAAGTAGCTTGAATGTTGATTTCATATCGCTTTTATTTTTTAGTAGTTTCATATCCTGGATTCTGTTCCAAATTTGAGTTCTTTATAATCTCTGTCTGAGGGATAGGGCAAAGGTTATGGGCTTCACTAATGTATTCACCTCCCTTTGAGTTAATCTCTTTACTGACTCTTTTTACCGTCTCTACAAGTATTCCCCAACGCACAAGATCGAATCGGCGATGCCCCTCATAGCATAATTCACGGGCACGTTCGTCACGGATAAAAGATTGAAATTGTTTGTAATCCAATTCTTCTATTTCATCTACCCCTGCCCGTTCGCGAATTTCATTGATTGCGTCATAAGCCTCTTGGGTAGGTCCTCCTTTCCATTCGTTTAATGCTTCGGCATACATGAGAAGAACGTCTGCATAGCGGAATACGGGGAAGTTCAGTCCGTCGTGGTCAAGCATTTGTTTACCGGTCCTGTCCCAGTATTTAATGATGGCGATACGGCTGTCTTTAAAAGCCTGTCCCCGCCAGGTCTTGGCCAGATTGTGTTCAAGGCGCAGGTCCCATTCATCGTATTTATCATAGAAGGAAGTAGGGGCTGAACTTCCTCCCAAACCATTGAACTTGTCCCATTCTTCTTTGCTTGGACCCAGATACCACAGCATACGGGCCGAGAAGTCGGTATAATCGGCATTGAACTGAATAGAGAAGATGTGTTCCTGCTGGTTCTCGAATGCCTGTGAGAAGATGTCGCTATAGTTGTCGAACAGTTTATATTTGTTCAAGCCCATGATTTGCTCACAGGTCTTTGCTGCATTTTCCCATTGTTCTTGCAGTAAGTACATTTTTGCCAACAGGGTAAGTGCGGTTCCTTTACTGGCTCTTGCTACGATGGCAGGGCTTTTCTCTAAGATGTCCGATACTTCAGTGAGTTCATCAATGATGAAATTTGAAAGTTCTTCCCGTGTGGCTCTCTTTATATTCTTTACCTGATCCAGCGAGGTTATTTCATCTTTCAATAAGGGCACGCCTCCCCAGTAAGTCAATGCATGATAATAGTAGAAAGCACGTAGAAAACGAGCTTCTGCCAGCAGCGAAGTACGGCGGCTCTCATCAAAGGTTGATTTCTTTATGCGGCTTATGGTTGTGTTACAAGCGCCGATTGCCTGATAAGTGGTGAGCCACCAGTCACTCCACCGGTTTTCACCGGAAGTCCATTGATAATTGGCTGAGCCACCTGCACTACCGGATATATCGGTACCTTCAAAGGCAAAGCACCATCTGTCCTGACTGTAATATCCTGTTCCATTGAGGAAACTGTAACATCCGGATACGGCAGCTTCCGCCCCATCTGCCGTTTCAAACAGTTTACCGACGCTGAGTTGTGATATAGGTGTTTTATCGAGCATGTCCAGGCACGAGCTGCAAGTAGCAGTCAGGATGCACAGTGCCATTATCTTTAGTTTTTTCATGATTCTTTTCATTATAATGTGATTTTAAAGCCAAAAGTATAAGTTCTCGCTGAGGGATAAGCGGTAAAGTCCATACCCCGTAGCACGTTGGCCGAATAGACCTTATAACCGCCTTCCGTTCCGGTATTTACCTCCGGATCGTATCCTTTGTATGAGGTGAACGTGAACAGGTTGGTACCGGTAACGTAACATTGCAGTTCCTGAATCGTCTTATTCTTTTTCCAGCTCTTAACCGGGAAGTTGTAATACAAGCTGATACTCTTTATTTTCAGATGTGAACCATCATGAATCATGTAGGTAGAAGGCTGGTATTCGTCATTGGAATAGAGTTTAGGATAATTTCCGTTGGGATTGTCGAGTGACCAGAAATTCTTTACCCGTTTGTACTGATTTACAAACCGGGGGTCGACTGTGGCATACAGGAAGTCACCTCCTGCAAGTATGTCATTTCCATACGTTCCCTGTAAAAATACACTTAGAGTGAAATTCTTGTAAGTGAACGTATTGTTGATACCTCCAAAGAAATCGGGATTCGGGTCGCCGATGGTTGTCTGGTCTTCAATGGAAACCACGCCATCCCCATTAATATCCCGGTAGATCTTTTGTCCGAGTGAAGCGTTTGGCTCATTACCGGCTTCAATCTGTGCACGTGAGCGGTAAATGCCATCCATAATATAGCCATAGAATACTCCGACGGGCTGTCCTACCTTTAACCAGGAGTAAGGATGTGTACCCAAACCCGGACGGAAAGTATATTCAAAATCTTTATCCGGTCCCATTGCTAAGACTTTATTTTTATTTGTAGAGATATTAAATTCGGTAGACCATGTGAAATCTTTTGTAGCGATATTGGTAGTACGAATCATAAGCTCTACTCCCTGGTTTGAGATTTTACCTACATTCATGAAACCATTCTTGAATCCTGAGATATAGGGGAATTCCACATCCAGTAAAAGATCTTTGGTTCTTTTAGAATAAAAGTCAAGTTCTATATTCAAACGTGAATTGAAGAAAGAAGCCTCCACACCAAAATCGAACTGGGCCGTTGTCTCCCATTTCAGTTTGTCATTACCCAGACGATCGGGGATGTATCCGATTTGCGGAATGTCGCCCAGCATCACATTTTGTTGTTTCATCAACGGTAATGTCTGGTACAGTGCAATATCCTGATTTCCGGAAAGACCATAACTGAATCTCAGTTTCAGGTTATTCAGTTTGGAAAAGCGCTTCATGAATTTCTCTTCCGAGAGTCTCCATCCCAAAGCTACGGAAGGGAAGAAAGCAAACTGGTTATCTTTGCCTAAACGGGATGAACCATCGTATCTGCCTACAAGCGAGAGCAGGTAACGATCGTGAATAGAGTAGTTGATACGTCCCAGATACGAAATGATGGCCCATTCGGAAGCAGAGCTGCCTATCTGGCGGGTTTTGGTTTCTGCATCAGAGAGGTTGTTCCAGTCCAACAAGTCATTGGTGAAGTTTTTCCCGTACAGGCTTAGCCCTTCGTTACGTCCGAATTGTAAAGTATATCCTCCCAAAACAGTCAGGTGGTGTCCTTCGGCTATCTCTTTCATATAGTTGGCTGTGTTTTCCCATAAGATAGAATAACCTTCTCCCTGATTGATCCACGCTTCACCTTTGGTTTTATTCTGCATCATGGTTGGGAGTGAACCGGGTTTGTATTCATTTGTTTTACTGGTACTGGCGTTCAATCCTAAAGAAGTTTTGAACTTCAATCCTTTTATGGCTTCCCAGTCTGCAAATATACCTGCATAGACAGTGGTCGATAATTCTTCTTTCTTACGCAGGTTAAGCTGTGCTACTACGTTGTCAATCTTGTTGCTTACCACACGTGAAGGGCTGTCTGCAGCATACGAACCGTCCTCATTATAAATAGGCATGGTCGGAGGAGTTGCCAGAGCCGAGCTTTGGTAATCAAATCCTCCCAAACTTACCAGATTGGGTTTTCTGGACGAGTGGGAAAATTGGAAATTAGCCCCGATATTTATCTTATCACCTATCTTTTTGTCCAAGTTGAGGCGGGTCTGATAACGTCTGATTCCGGATCTTTTGATGACACCCTCCTGATCGAACATACTCAATGATAAATAGTAACGGGTATCTTTACTTCCTCCCGAAGCTGCTACCTG
Source organism: Bacteroides sp. 41_26 (assembly GCF_949740115.1). Taxonomy (NCBI): domain Bacteria; kingdom Pseudomonadati; phylum Bacteroidota; class Bacteroidia; order Bacteroidales; family Bacteroidaceae; genus Bacteroides; species Bacteroides sp. 41_26. Next base: position 26,876 of record NZ_CATJGZ010000083.1, on the reverse strand, counting down.
ATAATTCTGCATCAGAGCCATTTGGAGTATTTCCTCCTGCCAGTCAGTACCTTTTTCATAGATACTGGGATTCTCAATAGAAGGTTCTTGTCCGGCAGCCACATCCTGTTGATTCAGCATTTCGGCATATTCACGTGCATTGAGCATTTCCAACCGTTTGGCAACATGCTGGATACCGACGTAGGCATTCACTGTAACATTGTTGCCACCTTCAGTTCCTCTTTTAGTCGTAATGATAACAACACCATTGGCACCTCTGGCACCATAAATAGAAGTAGCTGCGGCGTCTTTCAGAATCTCTATTGATTCTATGTCATTGGGGTCAATCAGGTTCAGGTCGCCTGCACCGATAAATCCGTCTACAACATACAAAGGCTGATTACTTGCCGAAATAGAGTTACCACCACGAATCAGGATATTGGTAGCTGCACCCGGTTCACCGGAAGTGTTAGTGACGTGTACGCCCGATACTTTACCGGTCAGTGCCTGATCCAGACGGATTGTAGGAACATTGTTTATATCCTTTTCTCCGATGCGGGCTACAGAACCCGTCAGGTCTCTTTTTCTCATCACACCGTAGCCGATAGCCACTACTTCATTCAGCATATGGCTATCTTCATCCAGCTGTACATTGACTACCGTTTTGTCCTTTACTCTTATATCCTTTTGTTTGTAACCGATGTAAGAGAACTGAAGTTCGGAATTCTTGTTTTTCAGCTGGATTGAGTAGTTACCCTCCATATCGGTCGTTGTACCTTCATTACCATTTTTAACCCGGATGGTAACTCCTACAAGTGGTTCGTTGGTAGTATCTGTAACTTTTCCTTTGATGATAACCGGTTTGCTTGCGGCTACCTGTTGCTGTGGAATGATGACTACTGATTTGGATTGTATGCTAAAGCTTAATCCTCTTGGAGTGAGTACCGTTTTGAGGACTTCCAACAGGTCTTTGTTTTGTACAGAAACCGTTATATCCTTCCGGTTATCCAATACTCCTTCACGGTAAGAGAAAGAGTAATCGGTTTTGTGTTCTATCTCATTAAAGAACTGCTTCAATGTGGCATTGTTAAGTGAGAGAGAGATTTTTTGCTCCTGGGCATTAATGGCGGATACGAATCCGGTCATTAACAATAGAAGCAGTATTATGCGAAATTTTCTTGTACTCATAATGATTTTAAGTATTTTATCATAAGTGATTTTCAGGTGTTTTTACTTGTTAGTCAGATGTCTCGTTTTTCTTTGTCCTTGTCCGTTCTGTAAGTAGTACACCGATTGGCTTTATTTGTAACATCTCTTTTTTTATGTTTTATAACATATTACTTTTTATTCCGTCACTCTCTTTTTCAGCTCCTCGATTGTAACATCAACCTGTCTGCCTGCTTGTACCTGTCCCTTGTAAGTGGCTACGCGAAGCATCGATGCATTTTTAGGAACAGAAAGTGTATCTGTATACATATTGGAGTAGACATCGGGGATTGTATTGTCGAATGTATAGAACAGGCTTAGGCCTTCTACTTCTGTCTTCAGTTCTATTTTCAGTTCGTTCTTTTTATCCCGGTGCGGACAGATGATCGGATCATAAATGCTACGGGCATAGTTAACTCCGGATTGGTCGAAGCGTTCAAATTGTTGTTCTACTCTGTGGACAAAGAATTTCCAGTTACGTAGCCGGGCATCGGTCCATAATGTCTCGGATATAGCTAAAGCACGGGGCCAGACCATGTATTCCACCTGACGGTAGTGAGGTACGGATTCTGTCCAAAGGTTTCCTTGTCCGCCCATTACTAAAGACGGATTTATGCTGTCGGGGATAAGCTGATATTTGTAGCAATCCTGCAGGCGAAGCATAGCATAAGTATTCGGTTCAACAGCCGGGTCTCCCTGATAGAAATCCAGGTAACAATGATCGCTCGGAGTCATAATAACCGAGTGTCCTTGGCGGGCAGCTTCCGCACCTCCCTTTATACCTCTCCATGACATTACAATTGCTTCCGGAGCTAAGCCACCTTCCAGTATCTCATCCCATCCGATAATTTGTTTCCCTTTTTTCTGAACCATGTCGGCCACCCGTTTTATAAAGTAGCTTTGCAGTTCTTCCGAATTTTTCAGATGTTCTTTTTGTTTTCGCATCCGGCATTTGGGACATTTCTCCCAAAAGCCTTTATAACATTCATCGCCTCCGATATGTATATATGGGGAAGGAAAAAGACGGGCAACTTCAGAGAATACAGAATCAAGAACTTCAAACGTCCGTTCATTGCCTGCACACAAGGAATTTTCTACTTTTGTATAAAATGTATTTCCTACATTCACATGAAAAGGGCCACCCGTACAAGAGATTTCCGGATATGCCGATAGAGCAGCCATACTGTGTCCGGGTATATCTATTTCGGGCACTATCGTAATATAGCGTTTCCGGGCATAGTCTACGACCTCCCGGATGTCTTCCGGAGTATAAAACCCTCCATAGCTCAAAGAGTCGGTAGAAAGTTGGGGTTCTCTCTCCCACCAGTTACCTACCCGGGGAGCTCTCCATGCACCGATATTGGTCAGTTCAGGCAGTGATTTTATTTCAAGTCTCCACCCCTGATCATCGGTCAGATGCCAGTGAAACACATTATATTTGTATTCTGCCATTTGGTCTATGAACCGCTTCACTTCCTGTTTGGTAAAGAAGTGCCGGCTGACGTCAAGCATCAGCCCGCGCCATGCGAACTGAGGTTTATCGGTGATTTCCACACAATTGATGTACCATGTTTTCTGTGGCTGTACTGTTTTCGATTTTATTTCCGGAGGGAGTAGTTGAAGAACAGATTGTATGCCGTTGAATATACCATGATGCCTGTATGCACTCAGCACGAGTTTCCCGGAGGATACGGACAACTGATATCCCTCCTCTCCCAACTCTTTATAATCGCCTAATTGAAAGACGATTGTTCCGGAGTCACCAATCGGTAAAGAGAATCCGGTAGCATCACTTGTCTTTTCGTTGAAGTATTCTGCCAGGGCTACCATTGCCGGGTCAGAAGTATCTATTCCGATCGTTGTTTGTCCGGTCATACAGAAACTGCCCGGTTTGAGTTCATACGAGTTTGGCAGAGGAATAATCTGTATAGACTCGTTGGGTATGTTCTCTTCCGGGCTTTTGCAACTTACGCATCCCAGCAGGAAGAGGAACAGAAAGAGATTGATAAGTTTCATTCTTTTGCTTTTTTAGATATGTATTTGGCTTTACCTGTTTGCATATATTCCCAGACTCCTTTCACCCATGAATCCACGCGTGCTTTTTCTGCCGGACTATCTGCCAGCGATTGTGCTTTACGGATATACCCTTCCAGTTCCTTCATTACCCGGTCTGTTCCGAGGTATTCCCATGCTATTGCTTCTGTCTGGTGAAACTGTGCATCTTTAGTCTGAATGTCCAACGGATAATTTTTGGAATCACTGTATACCTGTTCTATTTTGTCATAGAAGTTGCGCATGGGGCGGGCTGCTTTACCAAAATAAGAGGTGAAGAATTCATTTAGCAGGTGGTCTATGTCTAATGTCGGATTATCATAGAGTTTCATGGTGGCATAGAAATCAAACTGCTCTCCTATTCCACAAAGGAATATGCCTCGTACACCATCCCGGGCGTACATTTTTGTTTCTTCGGCCACCTGGTGGATACTGAATCCGGGAAATACGTTGAACCCCTGTACCAGTCCGCGTTCGGTTGGGAAACACAGGTAATTCCACAGATAGACGGGGCGATGGCTCTTCCTGCTTTCTTCAATCCAGTCTTTGTAGAAATCAGTTTCATTCTCTTTCATCTTTGGTGCCCAATAGTTGCGTGGGTGAAGGCAGGGGGCTACCGATATGTTATCTTCCAGTTCTATATCCTCAGGCAGATAAGCATATACATGATAGGCGAGGGCGGCTATCTTTTTTCCGGGATGCGTTTTCTTTACCTCTTTAGCCACATTGTTGACGAAGGTCCACAGGTAATGGGTGGCAGTACCGCAATTGAAGTGTTCTCCCCGGATATTATCTTTATCAATAGCCAGTTGCCGGCTGCATTCTTCACATTGGCACCAGTTGGCATTGTCAAGCGGAACCACTGCAAAATAGTCTCCTAAAGCTATTTGTTCACCTTTCAGGGGCTGCCCGTCAAAATAGTCGCAGGCATCTTTGGCCACCTGTTTGATAAATGCCTGATTGGTATAACAGAACTGGCGTTCGTGAGGTCCTCCGGTACGTCCGACGGCAAAATATTCGGGATGGTAACCTTCGAAGAGTTCCGGACGATCCGGGTTCTTTTGAAGGAAACGGTCCTGATAAGCTGTGAAAGCATGATTGGCAGCCCATTTCTCTCCGCCGAACCGGATTCTTCTGAGGAATAGCTGGGTCATCTCCGGCGTAGCTTCAAAATATTGTTCTTTCATCATCGGCCAATCAAAAGAATAGCTACTGTCTCTGTATTTGATTGCAGGAGAACGCATCACTCGGGTTGGAGCCAGTTTCAGTTGCTTCTGTTTGGGGACAATCACATTTAGCGGAGCCGGACCATAGAAACGGACACCCAGATAGTTCTCAACGAAGTCATATACAGCATAACAAGTTCCTTGTGCATCATAAATAGACGGCAGCGTCAACTCTACGTTGGCCGATGAATTACCTGTCAGCTTTGAGTAGTTAATTTTTAACCGGTCTTTTGAGGGTGTTATACCGTTGTTATCGCGTCCCCCATCACTGTCAGAGTTTTCGTCCTGTCCCATCAGAACGATTGTTTCCGGAGTGATTTGTATCAGATATTCCTGTGGTTCAAAGTGTATTTTATCCGTATATTCACTGTTACCCACATAGATAATCCCGGTGGGTTTCGATGGTAATTCATTCACTATGGGTACGTGTATCCCCAATGATTGTTTTACGAAATATTGCAGTTCGTGTGCTGCAAGCAGTGCCGGTGATGAAGCATGTTTACCCGTCAGTATCACGGTTCGGCCTTCTTCTATCACAAAGGCTTTCCGCGCTGAACAAAGGATCGGCAACATCAGTAAGGCGATATACATTATTATTTTCTTCATAAGCATTTTTTGTTTAAAAAAGGGCATAGCAATGGCTTGGAGCCACCCTGAGAAGGCTCCCTGTCAATTGAATTGATTAAAATGAATTTGGATATTAAGAAACTGTTTTGATTATTTTTATCAGCTTCTTAAAAAAAGGACGGAACGGTGGAGGACGAAAGGATTTTTTTAATCGGTATTTTTCATATGCTTTTTTGTTTTTAGATTATGTATATGTCATTATTCTCTATTTTAAATTTCAGGTTATAGTGCATGCGCAATATATTCATCATTTCCTGGATGGAAATCATCTTGAATTGTCCTGTGAAGTTGTCGTTCACTAAACTTTCTTTGTCGTAGTGCATCGTTACTCCGTACCAGCGTTCTATTTTCCGGAAAACCTCTTCCAACGGTTCTGCATTGAATGCAAGTATACCTTGTTTCCAGGCCAGTTCGGTATCTCCCTCCATGATGGAGATAGTACCTTGCCGATCGCTTCTGGAATAGATAAACTTCTGTGAAGGCGTCAGATAAACAGGCTTAGACGGACAGCCCTGCATCGTCAGTTTCACTTTTCCTTCCATAAGTGCGGTTTCTACAATATTCTCATCATTGTAAACCGAGACATTAAAAGAAGTTCCCAATACCTCTACATCGAAAACGGACGTTTTCACAATGAAAGGCTTCTCCTTATTGGGAGTGACCTCAAAAAAGGCTTCTCCTTCCAGAACCACCTCTCGCAACTTACCATTAAAGTCCGGAGTATAAGTCAGTTTAGATTCACTGTTCAAATGAACAATTGTTCCATCAGGCAGTGTAATACCGGCTCGTTGTCCTTTGTTGACAGATACGATATTGGGTATCTGCTTGTAATGGTCCATTTCCTTATAGAAATAAACCGTAGAGATGATTAATACGGGTACCAGAATAGAAGCTGCAATGGTCGACGCCCGTTTGAACCAGACGCGTCTCATATCCTTCTTTATCTTTTCGTTAACCAGTCTCCGGGTCCGTTCTTTCGCAGCCCGGGGCATAACGTGGATATTCAGGTCTTTTTGCCAACACTCATTTAGCATATCCCCGACACTGTTATCAGAATCATTCTGAATCTGCTGTTGCAATTCATTATATTCTTCTTCGCTGATGCTGCCGCGAATATATTTTTCAAGTATATTATTCTGTTTCTCCATAATCAATCCTGTCCGTTTATAAGTGATACACAGAAATACGAATCATGTAACATATGTATCCTTTGTTATTAACTTTTTTTAGGTTTATCACTAACTCATAAAAAAGAGAGCGAAAGAAAAGCCGATTTTAATGAGTTCTTCTCTAAGTACTTTGAGTGCGCTACTTAATTGATTTCTGACAGATTGTTCGGAGATACCAAGTTTCAAAGCAATTTCCTGATTTGACAATCCTTCTTCTTTACTCATTTCGAATATCATCTTTTGCCGCTTACTCAGTTTATCTTTGGACTGGAGGACCTGTTCATTCAACTCATTGAAGTTAAACTCACTTTCTGTGGAGTTTTCTCCTCTTTCCGCCGCATCATCCAGTTGAGTTATGTATTCGTCATAAGAAAGCAAGGTGAGCCGGTTTCTCAAATCGTTCAGAAACTTATTTTTGGCAATCGTGAAGAGAAAAGAACGAAAAGAATATTCGGGAGATAAGTGTTCCCGCATCTGCCAGATTTTTAAAAAGACTTCCTGCACAATTTCCTCTGCCATCTCCGACGAATGTGTCAGGTTGTAAGCAAAGCCATACAATCTATCTGCATAAAGGTCATATAATTTATTAAAATCGGAGTATGAGCCCTTCTGTAAGCCTATAATGTATTTTTTATCCATATACAGAGAGTGTTTTTGATAGTACGGGCCAAAGTTATGGAAATATATTATAAAGGAAATAAATTCGATTGAGAATTATAATGTTGCTCGCATTAAAAAATCGAATTGATACAGGTGTATACTGTCGGTTACCTCATTTTCTATGTTAAATTTGTCCAGACTGGCAACATATTTAGGATAGTTTTATCCTATCAGTATAGATGGAGATTAGACATAAGAACATAAGAACAAATAAGCTGTTTATGGAGGTTATACAGAAAATGTGTTCTTTTGTTCTTATGTCTGAAAAATAATAATTAGTTCGTGTCTATTCAAAGTACATACTTACTTACAATTTGACAAAGTGACATTCCTGATCCTTTAGAATCCTCTAATTAAGGGAAGGTTTCTTGCAAGTAATAAAAATCTTCGGCATTTCTGGCTTCTATTATTCCTATTGTATGTTTTTTTGGAGAATTGCATGACAAAAACATCTTGTTTTTTTGATATTTATTACATAATTCAACTTTATGAAATTCTTTGATATACTTTTAATAGTTAAGATTGGAGTGAATTTAGCCATCAGTTAGCGTCTGAAAACGTCTTTTTAGGCAGTTTTATTTTTTCTCGTAGAGTCTCGAGTCGTTTCTCTACGAGGTTTGAGTTGTTTCTCGTAGAGGAACCGAATTTATCATACCGGGAAAATTAGGATAACACGCCGAATAAATGTGCATGATTATCCAACTAAAGAAAGATTATGCGATAGAATACGCATAATAATTGATATTATTATGCATTTTATTCTCTAATTGCAGTAATAATTAGAATAAGGGTGTCATGAAAATCAGCCATATAGGAACAAAAAGACAGGATAACTACATTTTTCGAAACCTTTATTAGTCCCATCACGATATTGCATTCAATGCCACCAATACCGGCTCATCAGTCCATTCGAATTCCGTTTTTAACCTAAATAGCCAACGAACTATAAGATTGTACACTTTTACCATGCAATATTGTACACTCTTGTCATATAAGATTGTACATTCTTGTATAACAAAAGTGTACAATCTTATAAGTGTTGATTATCAGTCTGTTGCAAGTTCGTGGCCTTGTAAAGTAGATGAAGTGGTGTATGTCTTTCAGTGTCTTTTTATTTTAATTCGTTTCCTTTACCTATTCATGAAAGAACAATATACCTCTGGCTATTGTTTCTAATTCTCATATTCATTGATTTGTAAAATTTGTTTTATTTCTATTGGTCAATTATAGAATTACTTCCTAAAACCAATAGGATTACGAGGTTTAGATTGTTTCTTCTTGTCTGCCAACTGTGAGAGTGCAAGGTAAACGTTATCGAATTCTTTACGGTTATCCTCAGATAAATCATTGATGGCTTCTAACGTTTCTTCTCCCAGCCTTTCTATCATAGCAAATGCTTTCACTCCTTGATGTTCCAGTTCCTCAATACGATGTTTAAGGTACTCTATCTCTTTGGTATTACTTTCATTGGTTAAGACGAATTGTCGAACACTAACAAATGCGCGCATGATATTAATGTTCACCTTTACAGCAATGGGAGATCTTAATACGCTACTTAGCATAGCTACACCTTGTTCTGTAAAAGCAAAAGGAGCATAGGCACTAAAGTTATATTGGGGTGTGCCAGCTTGGAATACCCCACTGGAATACAGACTATTAGCTTCTTCTTTCGTTAATTGAAACATAAAATCTTCCGGAAAACGTTCCATGTTTCGTCTGACAGCACGTTTTAATAAACTCGTTTCTGTACTATACAATTTTGCTAGATCAAAGTCTAACATAACTCTACTTCCTCGTATCTCGTAGATCTTACTTTGAATTACTTGTAGTTCCATTTATTACCACTTATTATTGATCAGAGATTTTTATTCATTCGTCTCAGATATTTACTTTGATCAGGGGTGAGTAAGAATGTTTCAACTTATCGAAATCAACCTTGAACCTCGATTAATTAGTTCCCTTCAGTCATTGGTGGTATATCAAATGAGTTTGTCACGTCATTAAAGTAATAGTATTTTCCTTTTTCGAAAGATAATCCATAAAGATTAATAATAACTTTCTTTTTGTTTTTTCTTGTTACAACAATTTGATCGGATGCTTCAATGTCCTTACTTAGAAATATGTAATAGATTTCATCTTTTTTATTAAGGCTACAAGTGCTGTGTATATTACCAAGATATCCTGAGTATTCTATTGATGTGGTATTGCTTGCGTCAAATATCAGCATGAATGATGAGTGTTTAGCTGTCAATGTTATTGAAGTAGTTTCTTTTGTTATCGTAACTTTTTCATTAAATGACATAGACAGCGTATCAATAGACGCTTCAGAACTTGTAGGAATAGATGTACCATATATATTATAGGTTCCCTCTACTAATCTAATTCCATCCTTATTTCCCCAATACCCATTAATAGTTGTTGGTTTAGGCGTATCTTTTGTACTTAGGGATAATGAATAAGTTGTCGGAGTCAATAACTTGGTTTTTACATATTTATTATAGAAGTTAGTGTATAGATCTGCTCCGGATCTTGACATGCTTCCACTTTCCCAAAAATCATAATCAATGTTTACTGTTACTTCTTCTGGAACGAGGTTGTCCTGTTCTTCATTACTGCATCCGGCTATCGCCAATGTAGTCATCATTAATAATAAAATCTTTTTCATTGTTTGCATGTTAATAAGTTTGATATTTATTCCTGTTTCTTTAAACTATTGTAGTTGTTTACTGTATCATTCTAATCTTTGGAACAAGAAGTGAGAGTAATTGATAAGGAATAATGAGGATTGTTTCATAAGTTTGTGTGTTTTGATTAATATTGTGCAAATGTAATAAAAAATACAACAATGTACAAACTTTTTTATAAATGTTTGAATAGGTTTCGTTAGGATGTTCCTTAATATTTTTGTGTTTCTTAATTATCAGGTGAGGTAACCACACTAAAAATTTATGAAAATAGAAGTTCATTCAAGTTGTTGTAGGCAGCTCATATGAACTTCTATTAATTGGGTGATGCTATCTATATCTGAGTTGTGGGAAGTATTATTTAATAGATAGTGAATGTTCCATTTCTTTTAGCCTTTCCAAAAAATTAGGATCCGCATAAGCGTTCAAGTAGTTGTAGAACGTTTTTTCTGAAATTAGATGCTTTGGCCAAATGTATCGTCTCAGGATTTCTCTGTTTGATAACCCCGATCGTGCATATGTGTCATATATATTGTTAACATCTCTGACTTTATTAATATAGCTGAAGCCTGTGCATTTTTTTTTCATTTTATGAATATTCTGAAAATTAATAATAGTAGTGTCTGTTTTTAATGCACGATTAGTTGAAACAACTTATTAGATTGTTAACTTGAATGTTTCCATACAATCTTTCACCTTTTCACTTTCATGATTTGTCAGGCTTTCTGTTCGCAGGAATCTACTTCGGTTTTCCAATTGCCATTCAGTTAGTAAACTGGCGATCCTGTCTGCCAGTTCAAATCCATGTAATGCAACTTGTGTGTCGTTTTCTGCGGTATATTCTATTATGTGCAGGCGTAACTGCACTTCACACGTTTGTTTGTTTCCACAAAGTGTTTTCCAGGTAGCTGGTAGGAATTCAATAAATACAGCTGGTGTTGGAAATGAGGCTTCGTTACCGGATTCGGTAATGGAAGTCTGCCAAAGATCAATGTGTTTCACTACTTTTTTTCCTGTTTCCGAATCGGTTAGTGTCTTTAGACAGTCTGTCACTGTCTCGAAAAGTTTTTTTCTCATAATAATTTATGTTTAAATTGTTTTTAATATTTCACTGTAAAGGTGCCTATTAATCGCTAATAAGAGAAATAACAGTGTAACAGTTACATACTTTTGTGTAACCATTACACTGTTATTTGTTTTTGAAATTTTACCCCGTTATGTTTGCATCATCGAAGCGATACGGACAGTACAGGTAGCCGTTACTGTTTCTGTTCGTTTTAATGATAAAACGGTAAATTATTAACAAATTTAATTTTTTAAATTATGGAAACTGGATATCAACATGGAAGTGATATGCTTGTGGGCATTGTAACCGGCGAAAACACATTCACTCCACTGGGACACAGTAAAACGTGTACAATTACTAACAGTGCAGAAACAAAGGAACGGGCTGTGAAACCTACTCTTACTGAAAAAGCGAAAGCCGACAATCCCGGTATGTGGAAAGAGAAGTCTGTCAGTGGCCTGTCTGTCAGTATTAGTGCCGAAGGTTTTAAGTTTTATGGTGATGAGTTGGGATACGATAAGTTGTTCGAATTGTGGGAAGCAGGCAAAGCTGTGAAAGTGCGCTATGCGTTGCGTGGTGAAGAGGCTACGAAATATCGTGAAGGAAATTTCATTATCACCAGTCTCGAAGAACAAGATCCAGGTGATGATGATGCCAGCTACACTATTTCAATGGAAAACAGTGGTCAGGTAGAATTGAAACTAATACCTGCTGAAAAGTAAATCTTCACACAGATATGCACAAAGTGAAACTTTACGGAAAAGAGTATCCCAGTCGCATGACTATGGGTGCTATGATTGACTTTAAACGTCAAACCGGCAAGGATGTAAATGACATCGGTGCTGAGCTCGAACTGCTGACTCTATTTATGTTTTGTTGTGTACGTAGTGCTTGTCGTGCCGATGGAATAGCATTTGACATGGAGTTTGATCACTTTGCCGATGGCATTAATCTGGAGGACTTTGCACAGTTCCAGGAAAACTTATCGGAAGGTGCTGAAGGCTCAAAAAAAAAGAAGATGAAAGCGTAACAGCAGAGGAACTGTTGGGCATTGCAATGGGGTGCATGGGAATGAGTATGAACGACTTTAGCCGGTGTACCCCATCTGAATTTTCTATAGCTTATAAAGTCTGGCAAGAAAAGGAACAACGATTAGAACGGGAGTCATGGGAACAAACCCGCTTTTTAGCTTGCTGTATGTTGCAACCTCATAGTAAGAGAAAGTTACTTCCTACTGATATTTGTAGGTTTTCATGGGAAAATCAACCACAAGATGAAAAGGAAGAATCTATTAGTACGAAAGATCGGTTTGACGAGATTGCAAAATTATGGGATAGATGAGATATTATGAATGGCGCTTGTGGTAGTTACCATCGTATTTATCTTCATCGCGTAGACGCTGTTTTAATTCTTCATCTTCTTTCTTTTTCTTTTCATTTTCTCGTTTTTGGGCTTTTTCTATACCGTCTGCAATAGTTTCTTTACGAAAACTATAATTGCAATAACCAATAAATAATACTAGTACGATAATTATAAGAACTTCCATATTATTAAATAATTTATATGACAAAAATATGAATAATAATGCTGAATACCAAATATATCTTACAATAAAAGAGAATATGAAGGATAGTATATCTATATTAGGCGAATTTCAAAAAACATTGAAAAATGTTACTGAAGCAAATCGTTCCTATATTCAAGAGACTATTCAATCCTTTACATTAATGGCAAGTGTAAGTAATATTTTAATTGATACAACAAATGGAATGCTATTTTTCTCAACTAGCGTTGATAACACATCGAATAAGTTGAAACAATTTCGATCTGAAGTTGAAGGACTGAAGGTTAAAATGATTGATTTTGGTGGTGCTATGTCACCATATATTGGATTGATAGCAGGGTATATTCCTTTAATTAATTCGACTATTGCTGTTTTATCTAAATTGACAAAAGTCACTAAACTTACTACTTTAATTCAAGCGGGTTTTAATAATGTTATGACTTTAGGTCAACGTGCTTTATACATCTATCAGATGCAGATGTTGACAGCGCGTGCTGCCATCGCCACCACTACCGGTGCAACGAAAGCCATGAATATTGCCATAGCTTCCAGTCCTTATCTTATAGCTGCTGCCGCTGCTGCAACTCTTGGAATTGCAATATACAAATTAGCATTAGGTAATAGCGAAACAGCAAAAGCACAGAAGCGCTTAGATGAAGCAATGACCGACATGAATAAAGAGGTATCTACGGAGCAGAATTCTTTGGATACACTTTTTGGTAGTTTGTATAAAGCTAAGGAAGGAACAAATGAATGGAAACGAGCAAAAGATAAAATTCAGGAAAAGTATGGAGATTATCTAAGTCAGTTGGGAATAGAGATAACCAATGTAGACACTGCACGTGTAGCCTATAGTAAACTGAGTACAGCTATTCTTGAAACAGCCCGTGCCCGTGCCAGCGAACGTGCTTTATCCTCGGCAGGAGATGCATTGGCTGATAAAGAAGGTCAGAATCTCACAAAAATGCGTCAGGTACTTACGGAAGAATATGGTGAAGAGACTGGTAACCGGGTATTTGAGGGTATAGCTGCCAGTATTCGGAGAGGAGATAAAGAAATTCCGGAACGATGGATGCAATTTGTCCGTAAGTTGAATAAAACAGTTGTACAGAGTTATGGAATCGCCGGCCAGGTTTCTTCTTATGTTGACAATCCGATTACGCTTTATATATATAGTATGCAGTCTGCCCGAAAGGATTATGAAAAAGAAGTGAAACGGATAAATGCGGTTTTAGGCTGTCCACTTCAAAAACCTGATACGAATACGATAACAGAGAAACCAAAATCAGTCTTCTCTTCAGAGTCGGATACTCCTGCTAAAGGAAGTATTGCGGCTATGAAAAAGGAACTTTCCGAATTGGAAAAAAGTTTGTCAAATACTACAGTTGGTACGGCTTCTATAGATATTCAGTTGAAAATTGATAGCCTGAAAAAACAAATAGCAGGTGCAGAAGACTGGATTGAAAGAGAAACCTTCAAAAAAGAGTATGGTGAGATATCTATTCCGATAGATTTTACACCTGTAGGGGGTAGTATTAGTGGGATGGTAGAGCGCTTACAGAATGATTCCATAAAAGACAATCCGGGAATGAGATCTTCCATGTTGACACAAGAAGGGTTTAAGGATATGAAATTGCCGGAGCCGGAGGTGCCAAATATGGAAAAACCACTTTCCAATATGGAGAGGTGGAATATGGCAGTGGATGAAATGGGAGAGAGAAATGCTAATATGATTGATGGGCTGGGATCTATGGGTACAGCCATGGGAAGTATTGGTGATCTTATTGGAGGGGCAGCCGGGCAATGGCTTGATTGGGGAGCCAATTGTGTTCAAGCGATAGGAGCGGCTATACCACAAATTTTGGCATTATGTACAGCACAAGGGACACAGGTTGCAGCAAATACAGCAGCGGCAGGTACGGGTGCAGCATCGGCTATGGCTAGTATTCCATTTGTTGGACCGATCTTAGCCATTGCCGCTGTTGCTAGTGTTTTGGCTGCATTGGCTTCTATTCCAAAATTTGCGGCAGGCGGTTTAGCTTATGGTCCTACTCTCGGGCTTTTTGGCGAATATTCCGGAGCACAAAATAATCCGGAAGTAGTGGCTCCGCTCAATCGATTGCGTAATATGTTACAACCTGCCGGAGGTATAGGGGGGGAAGTTGAGTTTGTAATAGACGGACGGGTTCTTCGTGGAATATTGAATAAAGTAGATAGGATTAATCAACGTACAAAATAATATGGAAAAATATCTTAGATATAAAGGTGAATTCTTCAGTATAGCTGGTGTTTTATGGCGAGCTGAGATATGGCAGGATGCCGAGGAAAAATATGCAACTATCGGGCGTTTGGATTTTCCGGCAGATGATCCATTGGTAATAGAGTGGGGAGAAACAGACAAATTAGAGCCGGTTCAAAGTAGTAAGGCTACTTTAACTGTTGTAAGCCGGGTAGATAGACAGTATAAAGACCTGTATACTGTTGATACGGGTAGTATCCGCATGGATGTATATCGTGACAATACACTTTATTGGAGTGGAACACTGGATACGGAACTTTATGAAGAACCTTTTTCCTATGAAAAGGAGTATGAGGTTACATTAACATTTAGTGATTTTGCTGTATTAGACCGATTGAAATTTCAAGAGGACGGATTTCTGACTCTTTTAGAGCTTTTTCAGAAAGCATTACATAATTCTTTTATAAATATCCGGGGTATACAACAATATATTTCTACTTCTCGAGCAGGAGATACTTCATCAGAAACTCTTCTTTCTCATACTTGTATTAACTGTGGTAATTTTTATGATGAAGATGGAGAGCCAATGACATGGAGAACCGTATTGGATGAAACATTGAGGCCATTTGCAATGAGGATGATACAGCGATCCGGAGATGTGTTTATATATGATTTGAATGCTATACAAGATACCTTTGAACCGGAATTAATACATTGGGAAGGAAAGGATGCTGTGCTTGGAGTAGATGCTGTATATAAAAGTGCGAAGGTATCTTTTAGTCCGTATGATAAGACAGAACTTATGAAGCAAGAAGTCATAACAGAGGGTTTATCTCCTTTTGCTACTGATCTGCTTGTGCGTACGGATTATTCTGTGGGTAGTGATGACCTTATGAATGCTTCGGAAGGTTTCTATATGGATCTTTTTCAATCTGTACCGGCACCAAAGGGGCTTTTTATACATAAATATGCGATGCTTTTCAAAATAGATCCGGTTTTCTCCAATTATGAAGGTGAAGGAGTGGCCTGGATTGTAAAAATTAGAGCTAATCAATATGGTCTGTATAATACGATAGTGAATAATTCACTATTCACTAATTATGAAACGTTGATAAAAATAGATAAAAAAATAGATGTTCCTAATGTTCTTTCATCAGTATCTTACGGTAAGAAAAGGCAACGTTTGTTGCGACTTAAGATGGGAGTATTACTTGATGTCCGTTATAATCCATTTGAAACATCCGGAGATTATAATGAGCAAGGGGATTATGAAAATATGCGAAGTAAAATCAGATGTGTACATATTCCTTTTAGAATGCGTATAAGAAATGCAGAGGGAATTGTAATGAAACATTATGCAAATGTTTCTTATGATAAGGAAATTGGCGTTTCTTATGGTGGTAACCAACGTTGGGTAGATGGAGATTATCCGGAAACTAATAAACCTAATAGACCGTATGCTGTACTCTCTTATTATACTCCTCCGCGTGAAGATAAATTGACTAAGGCTGAATATCCGGGAGGATGGATGGAAAACCATCAATGTGTACAATATCCACATTTTTCTTTATGTCATTTATACGATATAATGGGGGCAGGTGAATATATCTCTATACCGAAAAATGTACAAGGCACGATAGAAGTAGAAATAGGTACAGGAATATTTAATCAAGGTTCATCGGGCTACTCTAATAGTGATATAGCACAGCATCCGGTATTTGATGGCTTTGCAGAAAAAGTTCGTTGGTTGCTTTATAAAACACCTACTTTGGATATAGTTGATGGTTATGGCAAAGAAATTGAAACTAAGGATATAGAATATTCCTCATGGGTAAATACTTCTGCAAAAGAGGACTTGGATATAGACACCTTTTTAGGAAATAGTGGAGATTTGAAGGTGTGTGGATTGGGGATACTGTTACGGAAAGAAGATTATAATCCTGTAGTAAAATTTAGCCGTGCAGGAGTTACAGATTATATAGAAAAGTTACTCATGGGAACTGTATACAGCCAATACAGTCATCGAATGAATATGTTGACCGGTACGGTTCGATTACTTAATGATTTTGGATTGTATACAGATCTTAGTGAGCCGGGTAATTATATGATAGTTAGTGATGTGCAGCATGTAATAACTGAAGAAAGTGAAGTGAAATTAGTACAGGTAGAACCAGATTATTTTGAGGGGATAGATTATGAAAAAACAATATAATGTTCTAACAGTAACCAGAGAAGCAAAAGCACGGAGTAAAAGGTTACAAAAAGTCGGAATTAGTGGTGGAAGTGTTAACGTTAATATGAACACTTCTTCGGTATCAGGAGATGGACATACTCATGAAAATTTGTTAACATTGGATAAGATATCTATTGATGATGATAATTATTTGCATTTGAAGACTTCTGTTCTTGATGATGATAGTGGGGAGGTAGTGAATATTGATGAGAAAGTAAAAGCTGGCTATTCTGATGCTGCTGCTTATTCTGATGAAGCCGCTCATGCTAATAAAGCAGCCTATGCGGATATAGCATATGATTTGGATATAGATAGTCCGGTTAATGAACGATTTTTACGTAAAGATCAGGCAGATGGTACTGATTATTTATTGGAACTTAACGGAGGAATTATTGTACGTTCATCAAAGACAGCATCGCAATTTCATTCTGTACTATCTGATGGATTAATAGAAGAGAGTAACATGGGTATGTCAGCCAATATCATCGAAGAGAGTGATGATGATTCACAGCCCCTTTCTGTTGCATTGATAGAAGTTCCGGCAAGTGACGGAGCCACCACGCTTGGCGGGTTACGCAATGTAGACGATACTGCCGATGCATTTTCGGATACGGATGATATTCTGGTTCGTAAAGCCGGTACGAAAGAGTGGGCTGTAGAGAGATTGATACGTAGCGGCTGGATTCCCGTTAATACAACTTCCGAAAGAGATGCACTTAATACCTCTTATCTGCTCAAAGGATGCGTATGTTATGTATTTAATGAGGATGCACTATATAAGTGGACAGGAACTGCCTGGGAAAAGAAAGAGTTAGGCGGAGGAGGCTCTACCGGGATACAACGTAATGTACGTATTACGAATAACCTTGATAGCAAGAATATCTCGGCAAGTAAAGGGGAACCTTGCCTTTTGAAGTTCACCTTTGTTTCTCAGGAGCGCTATGACTCCGGTGAAGCTTATGAAGATACGGGAGAACGTGGAGTGTGTCTGATATCAGTGAAGAGCAGTAATAGTGATGAATATGCAGTGGTCAAACAGCTATCTGTTAATTCTGCAGTTCCAACTACTATTGATGTAGCTGAGTTTTTGACTTCCGGAGTTAATAATGTGATGATTAAAGTGACGGGAACAGTGACGGAGGTTACTACACCGGCATTTGTGTACACGGTTCAGCTCACTTCATTGTCTGTTGATGCCGGTAACTTTAAATGGTGGACAGCTTACACCGGCAACGTGACACTTCCTCTTTATATTGGTGGCAATGTATCTAAAACTCTGTATGTAAATATATCCGGTACAGATTATAATGAATCTTATGAGGTGGCTTTAGGTACAAGTGTATATGTGGAAACTGCTTACAATTATGCCATTCCTCATCCCGGAAAGACCGGAGTGTTCCGGATATCTGCTTATGTGTCAAATTCTGATGGGAGTATAAAGACGAAGACGCTGTCTTTCAATGTAATTTGTGCTGTTCCGGGCGAACAAGTCAAGTTGGTGGCAGTGAATAATGCATTGGTCAAAGCTATCAACTGGTCCGAGAATACTCTGTTTGAGTATGCCATGTACGATGGTGATAATGTGACTACTTCTGCACAGTTTGTAGTGAAGCAGGATAATATGTCTGTATTTACCTCAACCGAGGATAATATTGCCTATTCGACTAAACATACTTTCTCTTTTCCGATGGAAATTGAAACGATGGATAACACAGATTTTGAAATTGTGACTCATATTCTGGATGGGGAAACGGAGCTGGTAAGTCCGATCTCTTTCTCTGTGAACAATTCTTTGGGATATTCTGCTGTGGCAGGTTCGGTGTTTTATATGAATCCGAAGACACGTTCCAACAGGCAGGAAAACTATAAGTCGATCATCAATGAGGTAGATGGTTCCGGTATAACCGGAGTCTGGAAAAATCTGAACTGGGGTAATGATGGTTGGATGACGGATATGGATGGAAATAAAACCCTCCGGCTACTTGCAGGATCTATGCTGACAATGGACTACAAACCTTTTGAGGTAGAGTGCGCACGCAAGGGTAAAACCATTGAAGTGGATTACAGGATTGATAATGTGACGGATTATACGGAGCCTGTTATTACGATTTCATCTGCTTCGGGAGATTCCTTTGTGGGGCTTAATATATATGCCGATGAGATTATTATGCATTCTCAGTCACTCAAAAATGAGGATATACAGAGCTTGCATACATTTGAAGGAAAACGTACACGTCTGGCACTGACTATTCTTCCGGATGCATACGGGAACTCCGGATTCAATCTGTGTATTCTCTATGTAAACGGGGTGAAGAATCGTGAGTTTACCTATGAAAGTAATGATTACTTTGCGCATAGTGGCGGTATTGTTATTGGATCTGAATATGCGGATGTGGATATTTATGGAATACGTGTTTACGACTCCGGATTAACCTCACAGGGGGTGATGACCAACTATATCAACTGGTTGCCCGATATAAATGATAAAACGGCTGCCAAAGCAAATAATGATATTTTTGACTCAAATGGTTCGGAGATCGACTTTGAAAATACGAAAGATCAGTTTAATGTGATAGTATATGACAACACGATTCCTTCTATGGCCGACCAGACCTCGCGGGTAGGTACACTGGAGGTGTTTTTCTACGATCATCCCGACTGGAATGTGTCAATCAGTAATGTGACAGCCAAAGGACAGGGAACTTCTTCTATGAAGTACTGGATATGGAATACCCGTTATCAGCTTGATAAAGTGAATTCTGTGGTGACACATGCCGATGGGACTACCTCTGCAAAGAAGTGGCAGATGACGCCTTTTCTTCCTGCAGGGCAGAAGTTCACGGCAAAGAAGAATTTTGCTTCTTCTATGCATTCACATAAGATCGGTTCGGTGAATTCCTATGAGGACCTGTATCGGGAAGTGGGCTTGTTGAATGAGGCGATGAAGACAGAGAAATATGCAAATGCACGTGTGGCCGTTTATCAGATTCCATTTGTATGCTTTGAAAAACAGGTAAATGATGAGGGCGAAACGATTTATATATTCAGAGGGTTGTATACTTTCGGACCGGATAAAGGGGATAAATATACGTTTGGATTTGATACGGATCTGTTCCCGGATCTTTTGAGCATTGAAGGATCGGATAACTCTCCATTGTGTACTTTGTTTCGCGTCCCGTGGAATAACAACGTGTTTTACAACGAAGACAAAGAGGCATGGCAGTATAATGGTGCAAATTCATGGAACTTCGGTGAGGGGGAACTGGATAAAATCTCTAAATTCATTCCTGCTTATAATATGGTTTATCAGTGTTCTCCACGTCTGAAACCCTTTAATGGCACATTGGATGAGCTGAATGCCCAAGTGATAACGTACCGCAATGAGCCTTGTGAATTTTGGATAGCCAAAGAAGGGGATGTAAACCTATATAATGTGTACTATTTTGAGTCCTCACAAAATAAATTTATTCCTTCCGATATAGGTAATGGCACGATAAATCTTGTCTCTCAGCTTGTGGATAAAGGGTATGGATTGGGAACTGCCGATCTGGAAAACAAAACGGGCGATGAACTGAATATGCTTTTTGCCAATGCCCGTATTGCTAAGTTTAGGAAAGAAGTTTCGCTGTATTGGGATGTGGAGGATACGTTGTTCTTTATGAATAATGTAGAATTTAATGCAGGTACGGATGAGCGTGCAAAGAATACGTATCCTTACTGTTTTGGAACGGAAACATCGAAGTGGAGATGGCGTGTAGATGATGCTGATACCCGCTTTGATACTACCAACCGGGGATTGCCGGACAAAGAATATAGTGTAGAAACACATGATGTGGACAAAACGGGAGCTTCCATCTGGAACGGTGAGACAAACAACTTCTTTAATCTGATGGAACTGGCTTTTCCGGATGAGAAGGTAACAAGTATGCGCAAAATGATGACAGCCATGCAAACACTTGGTGGCTTGAAGAGCGGTAATGACCTGGAGAAGATTTACGCATTTTATCAGAAGTATTTTTTTGACAATGCACAGGAATATTTCCCGGAGAACGCTTATAATGCGGATGCAAAGTATTGTTATGAGAATGGTAAGCTTGCTTATAATGCGGGAAAATACTCCAATGATACCGATCCTATCACACAGAGTCTTGGCGATCATTATCTGGCAGAACAGAGGTGGATAACCAAGCGCATCTTGTATATGATGTCTAAATATAGTTTTGGGACTTTCAGTGCCGGAGGGACAGATACAATCACTGTTCGTGCTGCCGGAAATACCATAAAGTATGAGTTGACTCCGGCTATGGATATGTATCCGGCAATAGCCAATGGTACGTCAATTATCCGGGGGACACGTACGAAGTCCGGTGATGTTTGTGAAATGGAGATAGAACTGTCCGGGTCCGGTGATCAGCAGAATGCTATTCAGGGGGCCTCTTATCTGCAGGATATAGGTGACTGGCATAATAAGAATGTACAGGGATCGATGATAATTCAGGGACAGATGTTACGTGATATCCGATTGGGTAGTAAGACAGAACCTATTGTCATCTCTATTTCGTCGTTGACTATTTCTAATTGCGTATCCTTACAACGGCTGCTATTGTCGAATATATCTACATTGGCCGGTACGTTGAATCTGGCAGCTTGTACACATTTGCAGGAGGTACATGCGGATGGAACATCGCTTGTACAAGTTATTCTTCCTGCTGGTGGTGGTTTGCGTACGGTGGAGTTTAGTGCATACAATCAATATCTGACGCTGGCAAACTATCCTTTGATGACCAATGAAGGTGTGGGAATTGACTTGTGTAAAGGGATTATCACTGACTTCTTTGTGGTCGATTGTCCACGCATTGATCCGATGAGGCTGCTTGTAGATATAATGAATACACAAGATGATCAGGGAGGAG
Organism: Bacteroides sp. 41_26; assembly: GCF_949740115.1. Taxonomy (NCBI): domain Bacteria; kingdom Pseudomonadati; phylum Bacteroidota; class Bacteroidia; order Bacteroidales; family Bacteroidaceae; genus Bacteroides; species Bacteroides sp. 41_26. The sequence continues at coordinate 5,258 of NZ_CATJGZ010000083.1, read as the reverse complement.
CACATGCTTTGAAGCGCATACGTGCCGTTGGATTTGATGAGAACTATGAGAGTTCGGAGATGTTGGATAAACTGGCACAACTGGCGGATGGCTCCTATTCTGGTTTGAGTAGTGAAGGACTTTCCGGAGAGGACGACTATCCGGTGTTGGACGGTACGTTGAATATCAATGCAAATTGCTATGAAGATTCTATTGAGGCTTTGAAAAATACGTTTAAGAAGTTGGTATTGAATATAACGGGTGAATACTATACTAGGTTTAAGGATAGTTTTGTACAAAACCTTATTGCCACTCACTATGGAGACGGTATAGGTACGAAAATAGAACAGATAAAGATTGTTTCTTCATTTGATGGGATCTTTAGGGACCGAACGGAAATAAAATCTTTTGATGAATTTGAGTTATTTATAGGATATACAACTGGTGCATGGGATGTGTTTAGTGGTTGCCTGTCATTACGGTCTGTAAAACTTCCTTTGCAATTAAAAATAGTATCTGGATGTATGTTTTATGGATGCGAAGCATTAAATAGCATTAATCTGGAAAATATTGAAGAAGTTCAGAGATCAGCATTTTATAAATCAGGATTAGAAACAGTTATTTTAGATAATGTCGTAACATTGGGGGCAAGTATCTTTTCCACTTGTCAGCGTTTATCTTTTGTCAGGATAGGGAACAGATGCGAGACTCTAAGTAATTGCTTCTGGCAGTGCACCTCTCTGACAAATGTAGACCTCGGAAATTCGATTAAATTAATAAACTATGAATTTCAGCATTCCCCTTTGAATGAAGTAATAATCAGAGCTGTTGTTCCTCCTATGGTTGTAAAATCGTTTCAGATGATAGAACCAACATGTAAGTTTTATGTTCCCGATACTTCTGTGGATGTTTATAAAACAGCTTCCAACTGGAGTCAATATGCAAATAAAATTTATCCATTATCAGAAAAAATATAAAAGATTAATTATGGCTATATTATCATCAACCGGAGTATCCGGTTTCCTCTCGTCGGCAAAAGCTACGGGAAAACAAATATTGAATAAGGCGGGAAAGCTAATCCCGGAGTATATAGAAGATTTTGTGTCCGGCTTTGCCGGGCATGGTTGGAAAATCTGGGAACGTGTGTCCGGCATATGGCGAATAGAAACGGATGAACTGGTAGTTCGAAGGACAATGATTGTGTTTGAAATGCTGATTAGTAAAATACGTTGTATAAAAGGTGCATTAAATATCTCACAGGGTAATGGTAAGATTAAAACAGCGGAATTGAAGGAAGATGGTAATTGGTATATCACAATTGAGGATGAAATGTCATTTGTTGCCCATGATATTATCCGTTGTCAGCATTTTAGTAATATGGCGAAATTCTATTGGGTAGAAATAACTGATATTATTAATGATAACACTACTCTTATTATTCCTGCTACAGAATTTATGGGGTCGCTTGAGTATAAAGATGGAATTGAGTATGTTGCTGGTAGTGGGGAAATGAATATCCCGGAGCCGGGCGATGAAATTATTCAGTTTGGTAATCGAATAAACAAAGACAGGCAATCTGCTATTTATTTACATGCAGACGAAGGAGGGCAACCTGCTATTGATATCCTCTTTAATATAAACTCGAAAAGCTTTGAGGGCTGCCTTAATATGAGAATGGGAGGAAGCATACCGGGTGAAGGCGACATGAAAGGATTCTATTGTGAGAATGGTATGATAAAAGGAACTGTAGATAACCACGTTGTTTATCAGATCAAACCGGACGGTTCAGCCATGTTCGGTGATGGCTCTGCACAATTTAACGCTGACAAATCCGGGTGCATTGCCGGAGGTACAATTTCTTGGAAATGGGATGAGTCGAAGGGGAAGTATGTATGTACAATGCAGGATGTAGTTTTGACCTGGGATAACCTTTCGGAGGAAGCGAAAGAGAATCTGAAAGGGGATAAGGGTGAAGATGCTGTTTTTTACTTAATCGAGTTCAATGAGGATGGAAATACGGTTCAATCTATTTCGGCAATAGCAGATGGAGTACCTAAAGGAAAGTCATTAAAAGCTTCCCTTTATAAAATAACTTCTGGGAAGAAAGAATTATGTGGTGTAAGAAGATTTACAATTTCAGCAGGTAGTCAAATTTGGGAAGTAATTCCTCCGATGGGGGGAGGTCCGCTTCATACAATTTCTATTGATTACGGAGATTCATCTATACAGTCTTATACAGTAGCAGCGTATGATGATGTAAATACAGTTATTGCTCTGGCAACCATACATAAAGTTTTAGATGGTCAGCAGGGAGAACAAGGTAATCCTGGCGCTGATGCCAATTTACTTCCATGGATAGAAAAATGGAATGGCTATGCTACCGAATTGGGCGGTGATTATATTGTTACTCCAAAAATGTTTTCCGGCAAAGTTGAGACTGATGAGAGTGGAACTCGTTTATTGACAGGTATTGCACAAGGTAAAGATTGTATCACAGCTTCAGATGGAACTACACGTACAGGTATTTTTGCTCTTGTAGATAATGAGCCTGTTTTTGAGTTGGATCCGATTAATAAAAAGTATAAGTTTAAAGGAAAAGTTGACGCTGACGAAGGTACATTCAAAAATGTAACTATAGAAGACGGATCTCAAATCGGTAAGATGTCTGTGTATAATGGTTTCTTAAGATATTCTGATGATAACTATTATGTTGCACTCGGGACGGGAGTTCTACCTGGAACTTCCGGATCGAGGGGGGCATTGTGGTTGGAAGATAAAAGTACGGGCAATATGGCAAAGACACTTGTAATTCTCAACGCAGTTCCTTCATCTATACAAGGGGGCTTAGGTGATCCGCGTGATAAAAATATAGCTGTTAGTATTCCCAACGGAACAGTAAGAGTTTCTCCCGGAAATCTGATGGATGTTCCCGGCATTATTCTTGTCGGACGAATCGGGTATAATGGAGAGGTCGAATACCAATATGGGCGCAAAGGACGTGGCAGACTTAGTGCCGCTTATGCTTTCGGTGTGAATATTTCCGGAAATGATTATGAGATAATACACGATTTGGGGCATGCTAACTATACAGTACAGATAACTCCATATCGGCCGAATAGTTCCGAGAATAATGTGACACCGATTGTCAGCTATTTAAATGGGAATAATTTTGGTGTATTCTTTAATGACGCCGACACTGCCAATAAACATGTGAGGTCCGCGTTTTTCTTTACTGTAATAGGAGAGAATACATAATAGTGAACAGTTCTTTTTAATAGATAGAGGAATAATAAACAGGTAAGGATGAACTTGAATGATTGGCTAACCATAATTGGTGCATTAGGAGGTTTGGAGGCCATAAAGTGGATTGTTAATTTCTTTGTTAACCATAGGACGAATGCCCGAAAAGAGAATGCTTCAGCAGATGGGGTGGAAATGCAGAATCTTCTTATCGTTATCAATACGTTGAAAGATGAAATAGCACGCGTTATGTCTGAAAAAATAAAAAGAGATGAGAAAGTGGACTATTTGTATATAGAGCTTAGAAAATCAGAAGAGAAGGCTCTTAAGGTGACTAGTGAAAAGCATGAATTAGAGATGTGTCTTAAAGAGGCTGAAATGAAGAAGTGTAATGTTCGTGGATGTACCGACCGTGTACCACCTTCTGATTATTGAGTCCTATAAAATACTTATTGATAATTCTGTTATGCTTTTCTATAATAAATAAAAGAAAAATGTATGAATAAAATTGATTCAATTATTATTCACTGTTCGGCCACACGTACCGGACTGGATTTACGTGCAAAAGATATTGACTATATGCACAGACAAAGAGGGTTCATCCGGATCGGTTATAACTTTGTAATTGATCTTGATGGTACTGTAGAGAACGGACGCCCACTCTCTTTTGATGGAGCTCATTGCAATACAAAAGGATTTTCCGGGGTGTCATACAATAAACACAGTATTGGTATCTGCTACATTGGTGGGCTCGATGTGAATGGACGTCCGGCAGATACCCGGACAGAAGCGCAGAAGAACTCTCTTCGTGATCTGGTTGCAAAGTTATGTAAAGAATATGATATCATTGAGTTGCTTGGACATCGCGATACTTCTCCTGATCTTGATGACAGTGGTGAAGTTGAACCGGGAGAATATATCAAAAGCTGCCCGTGCTTCGATGTGCGAAGCGAGTTTAATAACTTTTTGCGTAACACAATTGTGAAACCATGAAACGGTTTATTTATATACTGACCATGCTCCTATCCATCGGGGCATGGTTGGTATCTTGCAGCAGCATTAAATATGTTCCGATAGAAACGGTTAAGATAAATACAGAATATCGCGATCGCTGGTTACGTGATTCTATCCACGTACATGATAGTATTTTTATGTTTATGAAAGGGGATACTGTTTTTCGTGACCGTTGGCATGTTGAATATAGAAATAAACTTGTATATGATACGACTTATATCAATCGGACGGATAGTATTTGTGTACCTTATCCCATTGAGAAGCAGTTATCTCGTTGGGAGTCTATTAAAATGGAGCTTGGAGGATGGGCCTTTGGTATTGTAATCGGACTTGCTTTGATTATGGCTGGTTGGCTGATATATCGGTTGAGGCGGCGGTATAAATAACTTTTCCCCAACGGTTGATATGATCAATCAAATTCTGATTATTTAAATCATTAAATATTGAAATATCAAACAGATATGGCAGTGAGGATTCGGAGAATGCACAATTGATGGAAAGTAAGGTCTCTGGTGAGATCTTCCCTTTTAAAGTGATGTCTATGTCAGAGAAAGGCTTGAAATTCCCTTTAGCTCTTGAACCATAGAGTATTACTTCCTCTACTTCCGGGTATTTGCCGAATATAAGAAAGATGGTTTGTAGGGTTTGTTCTTCTAATCCGTATTTCATAGATACTTTATTTATTAATCAGGAGTATTATAAAGATACGTATTTAACTCTGTGTTAATTAGTATTCTTTATATACCAAAAGTACGTACTTTTATAGGCATAAAGTACGTACTTTTGTAAGCTTAACAATGGTAGTTAAGAGACTCTGTTAATAATGTTAATTTGAATCTCTGTTATTCTACCATTGCGCGGTACTTGTTAACGGTTGCTCCCATACCATCTACAAATCCGATTTTAGTACGATCACCACCCACATTGAATTTAACGTGCTGATCATAATAGAGTGTGGCACAATCCCCGTTATTTTCTTTCAGTTGGCGATACTCATTCCATGAGTGATCGTATTTTTCGAGTGC
>NZ_CATJGZ010000082.1:0-50266 GCF_949740115.1 Bacteroides sp. 41_26 | reverse complement strand
TCGCTTTGTGTCATCTGTGTCCCCTGTGAAACTCTGTGCCACTCTGTGGTGAACCAAAGTAAACACCGCCTGGAGAAAACTACCCGTGCGGGAAGCACAGGAAAAAGTGGTTGATAGATAAAAGGGAATAATTGTCTTTTAATATGTATTAATTGGTGTCTATCTGCATTTTATTGAATAATGACATCCAATATAATTTAATTATCAGTTAAATCGGATTAAGGCGGTTTCTGGCATTTACGTTCTACTTGTTATATTATAAAGGAAAGCACTGAAAACAATCTACAAAATTTCTGAAAATCAATAAGTAATATTATATAAAACTCTATAGTGAAACGCTATTAACTATTATATTGTATCCTTCCTAAATGAACTATTTTTAGAAGGAAACTTGATGTATAATCAATCTCTTTTTTGTGTAGGGCATATATTCATTTAAAAGAAAGATTCTTTTAGTTAAAACAAAATGGAACTGAAGTATGTTATTATTGTAGAGTTGAAATTCTTGATAATTAAAAGATGTAAATTATAGGCTTTATATCTGATTAGTTATTATTTTTGCGGCATATTTCAATTCATGATTTGAAACCTTTTTATAAAGTGTACGATGAAAACGTCTGTTAAATATCTACTAATGTTTATTCTGCTGCTGCTATCATTTAGTATGCGGGGGAATGCATTGAATATAGACGATTCTTCTGCTACTACCTGCCAGGTTTCGGAATCTGCTAAAAATGCCGCTTCTTTAGATAGTGAAGATGTTGCTTTTTATAACAGGTTACATGCATTATCAGTTTCGGATGTAGAGTTGGGTTTTAAACCAATCTCCGAGTCACACACTCCCTCCCATAATCAGCGTATGCGTCGCAGCATGGAAATCTTCGATTCTTTGAAGGATATTATGCATAAGCTGTGTCTAAGAGAGAATTTATTAGTACTTGACAAAAGTAAATCCTACCATTCTGATAAGGATCCTTATTACGCTCAATCTAGCAGCGAATACTACATCTTCGCGCTAAGACGTATCCTTATTTAATTCCTTTTTATTTTTTCTGCACGTTTGCTATGCGGCTTAGAATGCTATTCTTTGCCGTAGGGTCCGGGTGCGTTGCGCTCAATTGTACCTCTGAATTTTAAAATCAATCAAATTAATAAATTCTTTAAAACAAAAAACTGATTATGGAAACTACTCAAAAAAAATCCTCGTTTAAAGGTATCAAATCTGCCGGATGGGTTATTGTATGCTGTTTTATACTGGCTATCTGCATCTATGAATTCTTGCTCGGAAACCCTGGAAACTTTGTGAACAACGACCCCAACAATCATCCATTGCCTGGAAACTTCTTAGGAACAATTTACAAAGGTGGTATTATCGTACCGGTTATTCAGACTTTATTGCTGACTGTTCTTGCTCTTAGTGTAGAACGTTATTTTGCACTTCGTTCGGCTTTCGGTAAAGGAACTTTGGTGAAATTTGTAGAAAACATTAAAGGAGCACTTTCTGCTGGTGATTTGCAAAAGGCACAGGAAATCTGTGACAAACAACGTGGCTCTGTAGCTAACGTAGTTACTGCTACTCTGAAAAAGTATGATGAAATGGAAAAAGACAATACATTGTCTAAAGACCAGAAGTTGTTGGCTATTCAGAAAGAATTGGAAGAAGCTACTGCTCTCGAATTGCCTATGATGGAACAAAACCTTCCGATTATCGGTACTATTACTACCTTAGGTACTTTGATGGGACTACTTGGTACAGTTATCGGTATGATCCGTTCATTTGCTGCTTTGGCTGCCGGTGGTAGTGCTGACTCTATGGCTTTGTCACAAGGTATTTCTGAGGCTTTGATCAATACAGCTTTTGGTATTCTTACTGGTGCATTGGCTGTTATTTCTTACAACTACTACACTAATAAGATTGATAAACTGACTTATAGCCTTGACGAAGTCGGATTCTCTATTGTGCAGACATTTGCTGCAACTCATAAATAAGCGTGCGAACCCTTTAAAAAATAAAAATCATGGGTAGAGCAAAAATTAAAAAGAAAAGTACGTTCATCGATATGACGGCGATGAGTGACGTTACTGTGTTGCTGCTTACCTTTTTTATGTTGACATCTACATTCGTAAAAAAGGAACCGGTACAAGTAACAACTCCAGCCTCAGTTTCCGAAATTAAAATTCCGGAAAGCAATATCCTTTCGATATTGGTCGATCCGGACGGAAAGATATTTATGAGTCTGGACAAACAATCGGATATGAGAGAAGTCCTGGAAAATATGGGAAAGGAATATGGAGTTACATTCACACCGGAGCAGGAACAGAAGTTTGCTATCTCTTCTACCTTTGGTGTACCAATGAAAAGCATGAAAACTTTCCTGGATTTACCAACGGATCAACAAGATGCTGTATTGAAGAATGAAGGAATTCCTTGTGATAGTATCGATAATCAGTTTAAGGCATGGGTGCGTAATGCACGTGCTGTGAATTCAGATTTGCGTATTGCTATTAAGGCAGACCAGAATACTCCATATGCTGTGATTAAGAATGTTATGAACTCGCTTCAGGATCTCAGAGAAAACAGATACAATCTGATAACCTCTCTGAAAACTACTTCTGAAAACTAAAAACGAATAAAACTATGAGTGCTGAAGTACAAGAAAGCGGTAAAAAGAAAAAAGGCAGCAAACAGAAAAAGATGACCGTACGCGTAGACTTTACGCCGATGGTAGATATGAACATGTTGCTGATTACGTTCTTTATGCTTTGTACCTCTCTGAGTAAACCTCAGACGATGGAGATAAGCATGCCGAGCAATGATAAAAATATCACAGAAGAACAACAGAGCAAAGTGAAGGCTTCACAAGCTATTACATTGTTGTTGGGAAGTGATAATAAATTATACTATTATGAAGGTGAGCCTAACTATAAGGACTATACATCGTTGAAAGAGACGAGTTATAAGCCGGATGGATTGAGGGCCATACTTCTGAAAAAGAATGCGGCTGCTGTGCGTAAAGTGAATGAACTGAAACAACAGAAGCTTGAACTAAAGATATCAGAGGACGAATTTACAAAGCAACTTTCTGAGATAAAAGGTGGAAAGGATACTCCGACAGTGATTATTAAAGCTACGGATGATGCTTCGTATATGAATCTGATTGACGCTCTCGATGAAATGCAAATTTGCAATATTGGTAAGTATGTGATAACGAACATTGCCGAAGCAGACGAATTCCTGATTAAGAATTACGACTCTAAAGGTGAGCTCTCACAAAATATTGCCGAATAATTAAGTAACACCTAAAAAGAAAAAGAACAATGGCAAAAATAGATTTGACCTCTTCAGCATGGTGTGATCTGATATTCAATGGCAAGAACAAGGCATATGGTGCCTATAAGATGCGTGAAGATTCACCCAAAAGACACAATATAGCGATGCTGTTTGTAGTAGTAGTTGCATTGATCGGATTTAGTATCCCGGCACTTATCAAACTTGCTACGCCTAAACAAAAAGAGGTAATGACTGAAGTTACTACCCTGTCACAACTGGAAGAACCGGAAGTGAAACAGGATGAAATGAAGAGAGTGGAACCGGTAGCTCCTCCGCCTCCTGCCTTAAAAAGCTCTATCAAATTTACAGCACCCGTTATCAAGAAAGATGAAGAGGTACACGAAGATGATGAAATCAAGAGTCAACAGGAATTGACGGAAACGAAAGTTGCTATCTCCATTGCCGATGTAAAGGGCAACGATGAAGCAAATGGTAAAGATATTGCTGACTTGAAGCAGGTGGTAACACAGGCTGAGCCAGAACCCGAAAAAATCTTTGATATGGTAGAACAGATGCCTACATTCCCCGGAGGAAATGCGGAGTTGATGTCTTTCCTTGCAAAGAATATTAAATATCCTACCATTGCACAGGAGAATGGAACACAAGGACGTGTAATTGTACAGTTTGTTGTGGAGAAAGATGGTTCTATTGCAGATGCACGCGTGGCACGTGGAGTAGACCCTTATCTGGACAAAGAAGCACTTCGTGTGATAAAATCCATGCCTCATTGGATTCCCGGAAAGCAAAATGGTAAACCGGTGAGGGTGAAATACACTGTTCCGGTTATGTTTAAATTACAATAATGTGATGATGAAGAGACAATTCTGGTTAATTAGTTTTTGTGTTCTGGCTGCATTGACTTCATGTAACCGAAAACCTAAAGACGGATTTACAGATACATATACGTCAGGTGTTATCTCTATTGCTGCAGATGAAAGTTTTCAGCCTATTGTGCAAGAAGAGATAGATGTGTTTGAGGGAATATATCCTTTGGCCGGAATTGTCCCTCGTTATACTACTGAGGTTGATGCTGTCAATCTTCTTCTGAAAGACAGTGTGCGTCTGGCGATAACCACCCGTACATTGACCAAAGAAGAGATGAACTCATTTCATAGCCGTAAGTTTTTCCCTCGGGAGATTAAACTGGCTACGGATGGACTGGCTCTGATTGTAAATCGTCAAAATCGGGATTCGCTGATTAGTGTACGGGATATTCGTCGGATACTAACCGGTGAGGTAACAAGTTGGAAGGATATTTATCCGGATTCACGTTTGAAAGATATCAGTGTGGTATTTGATAATCCTAATTCAAGTACAGTGCGTTTCGCAACTGATTCTATTTGTGGTGGAAAATCGCTTTCTACAACGAATGTCAAAGCTTTGCGAACCAATCAGCAAGTTATCAATTATGTGGCTCAAACACCGGATGCTATTGGAGTAATTGGTGTGAACTGGCTGGGTAACCGAAGCGATACAACTAATCTTTCTTTCCGTGATGAAGTTAGGGTGATGTCTGTCAGTGCTGAGGATATAGCTACCCCGGAAAATAGTTACAAGCCTTATCAGGCCTATTTATATTATGGAGACTATCCATTGGCACGGCCGGTTTATATTTTATTGAACGATCCTCGTAGTACTTTGCCCTGGGGATTTGCTTCATTTTTGACTTCTGACAGAGGGCAGCGGATTATATTAAAGTCCGGATTAGTTCCGGCCACTCAACCAGTACGTATAGTGAGTGTAAAAGACGAATAATAACTAAAATTGATTACAATGAAACGATTTCAATTATTTTTAGCAGGGGCATTTATAGCAACCGGTTCTCTTTTTGCGCAATCGGGAGATGCCGAATGGCAAGCTGGATTTGCCAAAATGAAAACTCTTATTCAGACCGATCTGAACCAGGCTTCGGAACAGGCTGATCAATTATTGAAAGGAAAAAATAAAAAGAATCCGGAATTAGTGATAACTGTAGCACATGCATTTCTGGATGCCGGAAAACTACCTGAAGCAGAAGAATATCTGACTTTGGCAAAGAAAATAGATAGAAAATCTGCTGATGTTTCTGTTCTGGAGGGAGACATTGCTTTTGCCCGGAAAGATGCCGGTACCGCTTGCCAGATGTATGAACAAGCTATCTATTTTAATCCGAAGAGTGAACAGGCCTATTTAAAACTGGCCGATATATACAAAGGAGCTAATCCACAACAGGCTATTGAGAAACTGGAACAGCTGAAAGCGGTTGATCCTTCAAGTGTACAGGCTGACAAAAAGCTGGCTGAAGTATACTATATGAACAATCGCTTTGATAAGGCTGCAGAAGCATATGCCCGTTTTATAGATACTCCTGAAGCTACGGAGAATGATTTAGTGAAGTATGCATTTGCTCTTTTCCTGAATCATAAATTTGATAAGTCTTTGGAGATAGCCAATAAGGGATTGCAGCGGAATGCCCGTCATGCTGCTTTTAATCGCTTGGCGATGTATAACTATACGGATATGAAACGTTATGACGAAGCTAAGAAAGCAGCCGATGCCTTCTTTGGTGCTTCTGATAATGCTGATTATTCTTATTTGGACTATATGTATTACGGACATTTGCTCAATGCTATAAAAATGTATGATGAAGCTGTCATACAATATCAGAAAGCTATCGAACTGGATGCAACGAAAACTGATTTATGGCGTGAAATTTCTAACGCTTATGAGCAGAAGAACGATTATACGAAGGCTATTGATGCCTATCAAAAGTACTATAAGTCACTATCTGCTGATAAACAGACTTCTGACTTACAGTTCCAGATAGGAAAACTTTATTACGGAAAAGGTACGCAAAGTGATACCTTGACCGTTAGTCTTGATGAACGCAAGGCTGCCCTTGCTTCAGCTGATTCTGTTTTTGCAGTGATAGCTCAGGCTGCTCCGGATAGTTATTTGGGTAACTTTTGGCGTGCACGTGCTAATTCTGCGTTGGACCCGGAAACAACGCAAGGTCTGGCTAAACCTTATTATGAAGAGGTGGCTACATTGCTGGAAAGCAAAAATGACCCGCATTACAATTCCGCGCTTATCGAGTGTTACAGTTATCTGGGATACTATTATTTGGTAGCTAATAAGCTGCCTGAATCCAAAGATTACTGGAACAAAATTTTGGCTATAGACCCCGCTAATGCTACCGCAAAAAGGGCATTGGATGGCATCAAATAGTAATAATTTTAGTTGTTTGTCGTGTGGGAGGAGTGGAGAGTGATCTTAGCTCCTCTCTTTTTTTGTTTTAACTTTGATGAACTTATAAATCTGGTATATATTTTTTGTAAATGTATATATAATTTCTGACTTAACCTCTCGGGCTAAGAAGATAATTGGTTACTATACAGAGATGTAATGAAGAATTGTTTTATAGTATATTCTACTATAAAATTCCGGTAAAAAGACACAAAAGAATTATGGATAAATAAAAACACTTGTATAGTTGCTTGATTTTCCATTTAGTTTTTATAGTTTTGTGTGATTGAACTTTGGAAACATTATATTTGAACTGTAATATAATATGCAAATAACTGATGAGAGTAGTGCGGTAAAATGGCAAGAATTCTTGCAGGGAGATGAGAATGCGTACTCATGGCTTTATAAAACGTATATACAATTATTATATAGTTATGGCCTGCATTTTACAATGGATGGTGAACTCATTAAAGATTGTATCCAAGAGGTTTTTACAAAGATATATAAAAACAGAAAAACACTTTTACTGCCCGATAATGTAAGGCTTTATTTACTTATTGCATTAAAAAATTGTTTGTTAAATGCGTTAAATAAACAATACAGATATACTGATCTGGAATCTATTCCTTTTATCTTGAGTGAAACGGTAGAAGATGAATTTTTATCTACTGAAGCCAGTAAATTACAAAAAGAAGAAGTAGAAAACATTCTTTCTATTTTAACTCCGAGACAGAGAGAAATTATGTATTATCGTTTTGTTGAGGAGATGGATTTTGATCAGATTTGTAAGATCATGGATTTAAATTATAATTCTGCGCACAATCAGATTCAACGCGCATTGAAAAAGGTAAGAGATAATTATGATTCTATATTATTCTATCTATTCATCTTAAGTTATTTCTCCAAGAATCCAGGGCTCTGATTTATTTATTTCTTGACTTGAGCTGGTTGGCTAAATAAAAGGTATATAGTGTTATTCCTTGCTTATGGTCTCTACTTCCTTATTTAAAACAATCTATTTACGATTAGACGATTTACGATGTACGATTGGGATTACTCTGTCTCTAATAGCACTGAAACAGGCTTTTAAAGAGTAACTTCAATTGTACATCGTAAATCGTCTAATCGTAAATAGATTCATATCCGTATAAAATTGAATATAATCATACCTCATACTCATCCCTTCCCTCTTTTTTTATGTTATTGTGAAGCTGTATTTTTAAGTGCGAACAAATTTTTTCATATTTTTTTTCTAAAAAGTGAGTAATTAATGAGTTTACGTTTGTCCCTATAGTATAAATAAGTCAAAATGGATAAAAATTACAATACATATAAGGCTGACCAACTTTTGGATGATGACTACTTTTTAATGTCAGAACAACATCCTACGCCAGAAACCAGGAAATTTTGGAAAGCGCAACAAAAACGTTTCCCGGAATTGACTCATGAGATAGAATTGGCACGAAAAGTAATGAGTGCTTTCAAAAAAGAAACTACTGAAGTTCTTTCGGAAGAGGATGTAGATATACTTTGGAACCGCATACAGAAAGTAAACAGACAACAGGATAAGAGAAAGACGTTCTCTATGATTGCCAGATGGTCTGTAGCAGCTTGTTTTGCTATTGTAATAGCAGGAGGATGGCTGGTGGTTAAGCATCATACAGAATCGGATAAATTTATGTCAGTTGTTGCCGCTTTACCGCAACCGGATAAGACTGCTACTGATGTACAGCTGATATTGTCAGAAGATAAAGAGATTGTTATCGATACGAAAAAATCTCATATTTTGTATGATAAAGATGGGCAGATACGTGTCGAGACAGAAAAATCGACAGAGGTAATGGAGGATAATGATGATGTGAGTTATAATCAGCTGGTAGTTCCACTTGGAAAAAGTTCGTCTATTACTTTCACTGACGGAACTAAAATTTGGGTCAATGCCGGAACGAGGGTTGTATACCCTGCTGTTTTTGCACAGCGACAGCGTGAGATTTATGTAGAGGGAGAAGCCTATTTGGAAGTTGAACCGGATAAAACAAGACCTTTTATAGTTAAAACGGGTGGTATGCAAGTCAGAGTTTTAGGAACTAAATTTAATGTAAATGCTTATGCTGACGACGTTGTAAAAGAAGTGGCGCTTGTGAGTGGTAAAGTGGAAGTTCTGACTGATAAAAAAGAGGGAGTACTACTTAAACCGAATCAATTGCTTTCTTACAATAATGATCAAATAAAGGTGAAAAATGTTGATGCTACACGGTATACGTCGTGGAAAGATGGACTCTATCAGTATTATCATGAATATCTAAATAAGGTTTTCAAGAATTTATCCAGATACTATGGTAGAGAGATAATATGCGGAGAAGGAGTAGCCGCTCTTACTTGCTCCGGAAAACTGGATCTGAAAAATGAGCTTTCTGACGTGCTTGATGTCTTAAAAAGGGCGGCACCGATTGAGGTGTACGAAACAGATGAGAAGATATATATTAATGTTAAACCCTAAAAAACGAATGGATAGAATGAAAGACGACTCGTAAAACATGATCACAAAAAAAAGCCAGATAATATGGCGAATTATCCGGCCCTGTTTTTTTAACTAAATTTACACACACACAAATGTGTTAACTTAAAATCATTCAAATGTATGAAAAATATAGATACGTTTGACCTTTCTAAGGTCGAACAGGTACGATTTTTACAAATATTGAAGGTTTCAATACTCTTTTTAATACTTAGTTGGAACCCGGTTTTCGCTTCTACTTTCCCGGCTCAGACGCTTATTACTATCGAAGCAAAAAGTAAAGCTGTCAAAGAAATCTTTAACGACATAGAAAAACAGAGTGAATTTATTGTTTTCTTCTTAGATCAAAACATAGATGTTGATAGAAAGGTTAGTCTCTCAGCAAAGAAGCAAACGGTTAATAAGATTCTGGATCAGATGTTTAAAGGGACAGATGTTTCTTATTCTATTGTGGGAAGGCAAATTGTAATCTCTAAAGTTGCCAATAAAACATCTACAGCTCAACAGAGTAAAAAGTGGACATTAAAAGGATTGCTGACTGATGCCGATGGTAATCCGATTGTAGGAGCTTCTGTAATGCTGAAGGGTACTTCGACCGGAGTTTTATCTGATGTAAATGGTTATTATGCTATTGAAGTAGAAAACGGACAGACATTGGAATATCGGTTTATCGGATTTGATACGGAAGAGAAAGTCGTGAAGGCTGGTATGAATGGTAATCTACGCATGCGGGAGTCCAGTGTAAATCTGGATGATGTGGTTGTGATAGGCTATGGTCAGCAAAAAAAAGAGAGTGTGGTTGCCTCTATTAATTCCATAGGTCCGGCTGAACTTTCTATGCCACAACGCAATCTTAGAAATAATATTGCGGGTCAGGTAGCTGGTATTATAGCTATCCAGCGGAATGGAGAACCCGGTAATGATAGTGCCGAATTCTGGATCCGCGGTCAAAGTTCGTATGCAGGAGGTACTTCTCCATTGGTTCTGGTAGATGGAGTTCCCCGTTCGATGGATGATATCGATGTGGATGAAATAGAAACATTTTCAGTATTAAAGGATGCGGCTGCTACGGCCGTGTACGGTTCGGAAGGAGCCAATGGTGTCGTATTGATAACATCTAAACGAGGAAAAGCACAAAAAACAAATATTAGTTTCAGGGCACAATACAGTGTGGTTACACCTACAAGAATGCCTGAATTATTGCCTTCGTATGACTACCTGTCACTCTATAATGAAGGGCAATGGAATGAGGCCGGTAATCCGGATTGGGATAAATTCAACAGGACTTACTCGGATGAGATATTAGAGAAATATCGCACAGGAGCAGATCCTGACTTGTATCCCAATGTGAATTGGATGGATCTGCTGTCTAACAACACACACAATCAACGCTATACATTGAATTTCAGAGGTGGATCTGAAAAAGCTAAGTTTTTTATATCAGGAGCTTACTACAATGAAACCGGTATATTCAAATCCAATCCGATTGAAAAATATGATGCCAATATTGGCCTTGATCGCTATAATTTGCGTACCAATGTGGATATGGATATTACATCGACTACCAAAATATCGGTAGATCTTAGCGGGCAGTATAAGACAAAAAATAATCCGGGAAACACTTCGGATGCTATTTTTGATATGATTACTCAGTTCCCGACGCATTACATTCCGATGTATTATTCTGACGGTAGTATTTCAGAACACTATACATTTGACCCGAGTACCCGTTCTAATCCGTATAACATGCTGAACCATTACGGATATACCAAGAGTTGGAGTATGAATGTCCAGTCTAAAGTCACTTTAGATCAAAAGCTGGATATAATAACAAAAGGACTGTCCTGGAAAGGAAGTGTCAGTTTTGATGCATCGGCTTATTCTATTATTAAGCGTGAGAAATCTCCGAATTCATATTATGCAACCGGACGCGACGAAGAAGGGAATCTGATAAAGACAGAGATAAAGCAAGGTAGTGCATTGGGCAATCCGGCCTATTCAAGTTCAGGCGGTGAGAAGAAAATCTATATTGAAACTTCTTTGAATTATAAAAGACTTTTTAAAGAAAAACATGATGTTTCAGGTATTTTGCTGTATATGCAGAAAGAAAGTCAGAATCAAAATGTTTCGGGTATACAGTTACTTCCGTACAGAAAGCAGAGTGTGGTAGCCAGAGCTGCTTATGGTTATGACAATCGTTATATGCTGGAAGGTAGCTTCGGTGCAACCGGTAGTGAAAACTTTGCATCAGGACACCGTTGGGGAATTTTTCCGGCAGTTGGTGCGGCATGGTATGTTAGCCATGAAAAGTTTATGGAACCTTTGGAAAATATCTTAAGCAAACTAAAGCTGAGAGCTTCCTTCGGTATTACCGGTAATGATGAGATTGGTTCGAGTTCTCGTTTTCCTTATAGAGAATCACTTTCAACAGGAGGTACCGGATACAATATGGGACTTACACCGGGTGTGAATGGTGGTGTAACCGGAGGTAGCGGTGCCGGAATCATTGAACAGGATTTTGCGACTCCTAATCTGACTTGGGAACGTGAACGCAAAATAAATATTGGTGCCGATCTGGGATTTTTCAAAGGTAGTGTTGACTTGATTGTGGACTGGTTTGCCAATCGTCGTAATAATATTCTGCTACGTCGTAAAACAATTCCTTCGGTTGCCGGATTTCGTAATAGTCCCTGGCAGAATTTTGGAGTTACCACCAATAAAGGTATTGATGCAAGTTTAGTCTTTAAACAGCAGATTGGGAAGGTCTTTATGTCAGTGAGAGGAAATCTTACTTATGCTAAAAACAAAGTAGAAGAGTATGATGAAGTGCCTCAGGTTTATCAGTATCAGGCTTATACAGGGCAGTCTATCGGACAGCCGTTGGTATACGTAGCCGAAGGTTTATATACTCCCGATGATTTTGATATTGTAGAAAATGCAAATGGAAGTAAGACTTATACATTAAAAGATGGTATGCCCAATCCGGGTACTCAGGTTGCTCCGGGTGATATCAAATATAAAGATTTGAATGGAGATAAGAAAATCGATTCTTTGGATAAGACGTATGAAAATGGTTTGTATCCTGAAGATCCCAGATTGGTTTATGGATTCGGATTGAATCTGGAGTGGAAAGGCTTCTTCGCCGGAGTGTTCTTCCAGGGGGTAGGGCAAACTTCTGTTAACCTTTTGGCTTCGGCCGGTAACTTTATGCCGTTCCATAATGGAGTAGATGCTTCTTCTGCCCGTATGGAGGCTTTGAACCGTTGGCAGAATGATGATCCTTACAATCAGAATGTTTTATTCCCACGCGTACATGCTACTAAATTTGATAATAATACTTACGGGAGTACATGGTGGTATCGTAACGGTAGCTTTTTGCGATTGAAAAATGTAGAGTTTGGCTATCAGTTCAATAAGCAGATGTTGCGTAAAATCAGTATGCAGAATCTGAGAATTTATGTTCAGGGAACTAATCTGGCAGTTTGGGACAATATAAAATACTGGGATCCTGAACTGGGTGGTTCTAATTCCGGATCAAAATATCCGATATGCGGAACATGGACAATGGGACTTGAAGTTACATTTTAAAAATTGAATATTATGAAAAAAGTTAAGAAATTCGTATATACTGCACTTATTGCCAGTGGAATGCTGGGAAACTTTGTGTCATGTGATTATTTGGATGTATCCAAAGAATTGGCTGAGAATCTGACATTGGATCAGGTTTTCGATAATCCTGGTTATACAAAACGTTGGCAGGCTAATATCTATAACTGTATCCCTGATTATTCAGAAATGGGAAAGGGAGCTACTACTGGTTTTACAGGTATCTGGAGTTTGATGTCGGGGCAGGTTGTAGCGAATACAACAGCTGTCGGAACTCAGATGATTACGGGTTTTAACTCATCAAATGCTTCGTTCCACCGTTGGGCGACGCTATATAGATATATACGGCAAGGATTTATCTTTCTGGATAATGCCAAAGACCATATGGGATCGGAGCAGGATGCATCATATATCAGTGAAAAGGATATGAATCGCTTGAAAGCGGAAACTAAATTCCTGATCGCATACAGCTATTTCTCTCTTTTTGAACTCTATGGTCCTGTTCCTTTGATTTCGGAAACAGAAGATCCTGAAAATAAATCAATAGATTATCCGAGAGCTTCTGTGGATGAAATTGTAAATTACATTGATAATCTGCTGAAAGAGGTAATTGACTCTAATGCATTGCCCGAAACATTATTTAAAGGAGATCCTTCCGCGGGCTTCGACTATGACCATAATAACGATAGATATAATTTGAAGGAAATAATCCGTCCGACCAAAGTTGCCGCATTGGCATTACGTGCTAAATTATGGGTTTATGCAGCTTCTCCTCTTTTTAATGGAGGATACAAGGAAGCATTGCAGGTGACTAATAAAGACGGTAAACGTCTGTTCCCGGATGAAGATCGGTCAAAATGGAATACTGCAAAGTCACGTTTGGAGGATTTGTTCACATTTGCTGAAGGTAAAGGACACAAATTGTATTATGCTAAACCCGGAAGCAATGGTCTGCCCGATCCTAATCTGTCAGTATATGAACTGTTCCAATATTATAATGATGAAATTCTTTGGGCTAACGGTAATAATAGCTATCGAATTGTAGGAAACGATATGGAACGGCGTACTTGCCCGCGTGGAGCAAATGGTTTTTGCAATATCGGTCTGTATCAGGAAGGAGTGGATGCGTTTTTTACTAAAAATGGTTTGACTATCAATGAAGATCCTGAATATAAAGAAGATGGTTTTGCTGATTTGGTAAATAGATGTAGTTCAACTTCGCATAAAGATAAGCATATCTTCAAGATGTATCACAACCGTGAACCTCGTTTCTATAATACGGTCACTTATGAAGGAAGAAGCTGGCATTTGCCTATTTCCGGAAAAGCTGAATATGGTTCATATTTCAGTAAGGGAGGTGATTCGGACAACAGTTCACAGGATCATCCGAAAGCGGGATACTTACTCTATAAGTTTAAAAATCGTTTGTTGTTGGATACCGGCGATAATGTAAAGACATGGGCCCGTCCCTGGATCTTATTCCGCCTGGCCGATTTCTATCTTTATTATGCAGAAGTTTGTAATGAGATCAATCCTTCCGATCCTAAGGTAATAGAATATCTGGATAAAATCAGAGATAGAGCTGGTATACCCGGATATCAGGAACTCAAAGAAAATGGAATTAAAGATATTGTTGGAGATTATGAGGCTCAGAAACTTGCTATCCGTCGCGAACGTATGGTAGAACTTTTTGCCGAAGGGAATCACTACTTTGATACGCATCGTTGGATGAGTTGCCTGGATGATAATGGAGAAGATCAGCCACATATTCGTACAGGAATGGATCTGAACTCACCTGCTGCCAAATTTAATTCCAGTAAAATACCAACTACATTCTATGATGCAATAGGTGAAGGATCCTACTACAATAGAGTTGTTGTGGAAAAACGTGTGTGGAATAAGGAGATGCTGTTGTATCCGGTACCTTATAATGAAATACAAAAGAGTAAATTGCTTGTACAAAACCCATTGTGGAACTAAAAAATGATATTATAAAATGAAGAAATATATAGTTGTTATCCTATCGTTACTGAGCTTTTTGAATGTTTCTGTTTTTGCAGCCGGTGATGTGCCTTATACTAAAGCTGAGATTAAATCATTGATGAAAAAAGTGGCAGACTGGCAGTTGGCTCATCAGAAAGAGGTGAAACATCATCCTATGGACTGGACAAACGCTACTTTATATATCGGGATGGTGAAATGGGCAGAACTGGCTGATAAGGTTGATAAAGATGAAACATACTACAAATGGCTGGTAGATATTGGTAACAGGTATTCATGGAAAGCCAATAAACGGATGTATCATGCGGACGATTTGGCTGTTTGCCAGATGTTCATAGATGTCTATAAAAGATACAAGGACAAGTCGATGTTGCAGCCTACCATTGAACGTATTGATTGGATACTTGAACGTCCTTCTAAAGGCTCTTTGATAATAGACTATTCCAATCAGACTACTTTGGAACGTTGGAGTTGGTGTGATGCTTTGTTTATGGCTCCTCCTATCTTCACCCGGTTATATAAAGAGACGGGTAATAAGAAATACCTGGAATTTGTAGATAAGGAATATAAAGCTTCTACTATTTTCTTGTATGATTTGGAAGAGAGAATGTTCTTCCGTGACAGTCGTTATTTCTATCAGCGTGAAGCAAATGGCAAGAAAGTTTTTTGGGGACGCGGAAATGGTTGGGTACTTGGAGGACTGACCGAAATGTTACAAGATCTGCCTAAAAAGAATAGTTATCGTAAATTTTATGAAGATCTCTTTGTTGAGATGTGCAACCGTATGGTAGAAATTCAGCAACCGGACGGATTATGGCATGCCAGTTTGTTGGATCCGGAGACTTATGCTGTACCTGAAACCAGTTGTTCCAGTTTCATTATATATGCGTTGGCATATGGTATCAATGAAGGGTTGTTAGACAAGGCTACTTATTTGCCTGCATTGTTGAAAGCCTGGAAAGCTACATTGGGGACAATTGATAATGAAGGTAAACTGGGATATGTACAGCCGATTGGGGCCGACCCGAAGAAAGTAACAAAGGATATGACCGAAGTATATGGCGTTGGTGCTTTCCTGATGGCGGGAACTGAATTATACAAAATGGCTAAGTAATTTATCGGTTATTAGGGTTGCTTTGAAATGGGCATTGTCTGTTTGGGGCAACCCTTTAATACTTAGAATATTATGAAAAAAACAAATAACTCTTATCAGATTTACTGTTTTATTATTCTCAAACCAGCTTTTTGCATCGGAAACCTGGGATATTTTAGATAAATCAATGGTTTCCTGGAAAATGAACGGAGGGGGATAATAAAATATGATCATTCCTCCAGCAAAGAGCTACTATTGAGATTTTTGCTATTACAGGTTTGTATATCGGATATATAGATATATAAAAGCAGATGGCAGGATACTAAAACGTTTCAAGATCATTTTAAAGTAACAGAAATTAATAATGAATAAAAGCATGAGAAAATTTTTAATTGTAATCTTACTTTTTGCAATCGGATTTCCTTCCTATGCCCAAAATGAAAAAACATTCCGGCAGTGGGGTGAAGAGTCTCTGAAGGTGATCGATCTTTATTTGAAGTCGAATAGAGGGACCTTCCTGTACGCTGAAAAATCAACGAGTCCGGCAGCTGCATTTGTATGGCCTACTGGTATTCAGCTTAAGGCGTTGATTTATGCCGACCGGATGGATGATGCTAAAAAATTGCTTGATAATGTGAATAAGTATTATTACGTAGCCTATAATGGTTATTATGCTTATGATGCCAGTTATAATGGTAAAGGTGGAAGCCGCTATTATGATGACAACGCATGGATGGTTAAGGACTTGTTGGGTATGTATGCTGTTACAAAGAATGAAGATTATCTGACAAGAGCTAAAACGGTTTTAAAATTTTGTATGAGTGGTGAATTACCTACAGGAGGCATTCTGTTCAATGAAAATCCGAATCATGAAAAAGCAGGAAAATGGTCGGTTTGTGCAACGGCTCCGACTATTGTTTGCTGTCTGCGGCTTTATCAGATTACAAATCTACAGAAATACTTGAATGATGCTCTGCGGCTGTATCAATTTTTGAAAAATGATGCGGGTTGGGGCATTGGAGCCGGATACCGGGGATATGAAAATGCCGTTGTTATGCAGGCTTCCATGCTTTTGTATACCATAACAAAAGAGGAACAATATCTGGAAGATGCTTATCGGTTGGCTTACGGTATGGAATCTCACTACATTGACTGGGCCACACATCGTTTGAATGAAACCGGACAATGGGGAGCTCACGATATGGCAGATGCTTATGTGGAACTTTATAAGATAGATCATAATCCAAGATGGCTTAACCTTGTTGCAGGTTATGCAATCTATTTGCATGATAATTGTAAAGACGAACTCGGGTTTTATCCGGAATACTGGAATGATCTGACTCCTTCGCAGGAAAGCAGGCAACAGCTATTATATCAGTCTTCGGCAGCATCTACCTTCCTCAAATTAGCATCTGTATCTTTTGAGGTAGAACCAGTTACTACGCCTGTTGCTATATTCCAGAATGTGAATTATAATCAGGGAAAACTCAATAACCAGTACAGTGTAGGATTGGAGGTTGGGGAATATACGCAAGATGATTTATGGCGTTTAGGGTTGACCGATAATAAGATGAATTTTAAAGCTCGGATCTCTTCCATTGAGATAGCTGATGGCTATAAAGTGACTATCTATAAAGAAGGAGATTTTACGGGCGACTCTCGATTGCTGTATAAGTCTTCACCTGATTTACAAGGTTGGAGCAATGTGAAGTCTTTAGTGGTTGCTCGTGTCAATGATACAGGCATTCATTCTAATAATTCGTCTTCGTCATTAAAGGTACATCCGCAACAAACTTCAGATTTTGTCTGTATAGAGAATCTTTCGGAAGATACGTGTATTAAAGTTCTGGATATGAATGGGAACACCATTTTTCGGACCAATGTATCGGACGAACAGTATGTGTTGAATATGACCCCATTTTCTCAAGGGATGTATCTGGTAGTGATAAGTTCACAAGGTCAGAGTCAATCGGTAAAAGTTTTGAAATATTAGTTGAGTTAATCTTACATATTATGAACATTAAAAATTAAAAGTTATGAAAACAAAATTATCTTTTTTTCTTGTAGTAATTAGTCTTTGTATGAGTGCATTGGCAGCGGATGTTCCCGCCCAGTTATTTATGCGTGGCACGGCATTGGCAGAGTCGTCAACACCTTTAATTATGAAAAGAATTAATAAGGATTTTCCTGATTTCTATAATGGTGCGGGTGAGATCAGCAATACTTTTGAACTGTTTACAGCATTAAAAAGCGGTAATTATGAATTTGCTGCATCGGAAAGTGGAGCAGCTATTATTTCTTCTACAACAATAACGGTTGATAAAGAAGGGTTGGTACCTTATAGAATTCGGGTGAATTTTGATGAAAGTACTCCGGAAGTAACTGTTTCCGAGGTGGAAGAGATGATTATATGGGCACCTTCCAAAAAATTTGTTGTAGCTAATCTTGACTACATGGGTAATTCTTCATTTATAATCAGAGGTCTTGAATATAGCAAGGATACCTGGGGAGATCCAAGATATCGTTTCAGAGTTTATACCGCTGATGGTGATATAAAAACTTATGCGTATAAAAAAGGAAACTTAACCGGGCCGGATGATGATAGTAATGAAACAGGATATTTTGATTTGTATCAAACAACGGCTGAAGGCCAGTGGGATGAAACAATAGATGGAGTAAAGTATCAGGGTGCCGAATTCAAATTATCAAAGAAACGCAGAGGAGAAGGATTCACATTGGCTCCATTTGACGTGAAGGTAGTTTTTGATCCGGTAAATAACTATACACACGTTATCAGTGATTATGATCCGACAGGTATTGTTAGTGCAAATGCTGTGTCCAAAGGGGAGGTATATCCGACTGCTATCAATGATCAGGTTACTATAGCTGTAGAAAAAGGAGCTTTTGCTGTTGATTTCATTTCAGCAACAGGTATAACTGTGTTACAGGCCAAATCTGCTGACAATACTTTGACACTTAATAATATCAGTCTGCCTAAAGGTGTTTATCTGGTGAAGATTGTTCAGGATAACAATGTTTTATCAGTGAAACGTGTAATTAAATTGTAAAGGAAGAAAAGGGGGGGAGGTATGTCTATTCATAGGCTTTCCCCTTTTTGTTTTTTCGCTTTGTTAGTAATATACTCAACTATAATTCATATGAAACAATCTGTTAAAACAAATTTAATATTTCTATATGCTCTTATAGGGATATTTCAGGTGGCATTTTCACAAAACGGTACATATTCAAAGAGATACTACAAACAGCAGAAAGTGACTTTTAATAGGCCCAATGGAGCGTATACCAATGCACTGCTTGTCGAGGATTTTGGAAACGGAAGTTACTATACGGATCGTGACCATGCCGCAATTGTAGACGGAACTTATCAGATTAAGTTTAAGAAAGGATGTAAAGTCGGTGGTACAGGTGCAGCTGTTATTGTCAGTACTCCAAAGTTGACGCAATATACTATGGAGTACCTTATTAAATATGATGAAAATTTTGAATCCGGTCTTCATGGCAAACAATTTGGTTTTAATTTAGGAGTAGGATATTCAGGAGGAGCTTCTGATAAAGCAGTACAAAATGGTGATGGTGGAAGTGTCCGTCTCCAATTTGATGCACTCGATGATTGTATATCCAATCAATTGTATGTTTATTATTCTGATATGACAACAGAATACGGTTGTAACCCCGGAGATCAGAAGTATACGATGAAACGGGGAGTATGGAATAAAATAAAACTGACTGTTACGATGGAAACCTCTTATGAAGCTAAAGATGCTCGTATCGAGGTGTGGTGCAATGATGAAAAGAAGATAGATGTGACCGGACTTTCTCTTGTTCGTAAAGACGATCATCGTTTGATAACAGGTATCTGTTTTGAGTCATTCCCCGGTGGAGGTGGTATCTATCCTACACATGATAACTATCTCTATCTGGATGATATGACCTGGTATCCGGGTAGTGATAATGAAGCATTTAAGAGTGTTCCGGATGAGTTGTACATGAAAGGAACTGCATTGGCAGAATCTGTTTCTCCATTGAAAATGAAGAGAATTGTAGAAGGTTTTCCAGAAAGTTATAACGGAAATCTGGTTACCGGTAATACTTATGAGCTGATAACTGCTCTGAAAACCGGAAGTTATTCGTTCTCTGTTTCTGAGAGTGGAGAAGGTTTGATTCAATCGCAGGACATTACAGTGGAGAATGCGGAAAAAAATCCGGTACCTTATCGTATCCGGGTAAATTTCGATAATGATATTCCGCAGGTTACAGTGGAAAAAATTACGGGGGCTATAGTCTTTGCCCCCTTCAAAAAGAAAGTGATAGCCAATCTGGACTATATCGGAAACTCTGTTTTTGAAGTGAGGAATATTCAATATGATGCATCTTCATGGGGAGATCCGAGGTATCGGATAAGGCTCTGTCTGGAAGATGGCTCTGTGGTTACTTACGGATATCTGAAAGGCAGTATATCGGCTCCGAATGATGACAGTAATGCGTCGGGGTATTTTGAACTTTATCCAACGACCAATATTGATGACTGGCACGAAACGATTGATGGAACAAGATACACAGGAAATGAATTCAAACTATCTTTCAAAAGAAGAGGAGAGGGTTTTGATCTGGCACCCTTTGATATGAAAGTGATTTTTAATTCTATCGGAAGTTATTATCATGTTATAAGTGATTATGTAGAGCCTCCTGTGGGAATTACCGAAAACCAGAAAGGGGGAATCGGCATTTATCCTACATTTTTCAATCAATATATTATGATTGAGGGGACTGAGCGTGGTATGCTGGTTGAAATGTATGCCATAGATGGCAGTAAAGTGCTTCAGACGAAGACCGATGCTCCTGTTTGTAAATTAGAGAATCTGAACATACCCGATGGTGTTTATATTTTGAAGCTTTCAACCCGGGATAACATAACGGAAACCCGGCGTGTGATTAAGTATTAAACTTGATTCTTGAAATTAGTCCTATTCAGAAATTATCTAAAATTGATTATTTATGCAGTCTTTCTTCTCAAAAGGTAACAACAATTGTAGCATTTCTTCACTCCTGATAAAAACAAGAATATGCTGGTTCCTTTCTTTTATCATAATAACTCATACGGCATTATGCCGGAATTCCGATCACCCGGTTAACGTTTTTACAGTAGATTCGCCCGATTATACGCATAGCCCTTACACCGGAATGACGCGGAAGCATTGGATAGATGCTGCAAAATATATGCTTGAAGGAGCTTTCAGCTATATTCATAGCATGGATGATGCCATGAAGTTTCCAAAACAGGAAGGTAAGAGTTATCCCAATAGAGAAGAACAGATACCGACAGAAAAGCTGGAAGGGCTTTGCCGTACATTGTACATTGCTGCTCCTTTGTTGAAAGAGAACCCGGATTTAGCCTTGAACAATATAAAGGTGGCTGACTATTACAGGCAACAACTTATTAACATTATAACTCCGGGACATCCGGGTTTTATTTCTCCCCGTACAAAGAACGGTATCTCTCAAAATCTTGTAGAGTTCGGAGCTTTGTCTATTTCTTTGTTCTCGATTCCCGAAATTTTATGGGATCCTTTAACTAAACAGCAAAAAGATGCATTGGCACATACTATGCTGAGCTACGCTGATGGTCCTACAGTTCCTTCCAACTGGCGCTTTTTCAATTTGTTTGTATTTAGTTTCTTTAAAAGCGTGGGATATGAAGTGAATGAACCGCTGATGAAGAAGTTTCTGGACCTCTCTTTTGCCGATTATAGAGGCGAGGGATGGTATATTGACAATTCATCTTATGATTATTATAGTATGTGGGCTTATCAAATGTATGGTATTCTTTGGAGTGAATACTTTGGGAAAAAGTATTATCCGGAGTACGCAGAACGTTTTAAAGCCAATTTTAAGGAGATGCTAAACAATTATCCGTTAATGTTTGGTCGTGACGGACAGATGATAATGTGGGGACGCAGTATTACTTATCGGTTTGCAGCTATTTCCCCGTTTCCATTGGCGGGTTATTTGAATGATACTTCCGTTAATTATGGATTCTTGCGGAGAATTGCATCCGGAACTTTATTGCAATTCCTTCAAAATCCGGATCTATTGAAAGATAGAGTGCCCACATTGGGTTTCTATGGTGCTTTTGAATCGGCTGTTCAAGGGTATAGTTGCCGGGGCAGTGTATATTGGATGGGTAAAGCTTTTCTGAGTTTGTTACTGCCGGAGTCTAATATCTTTTGGTCAGCAAAAGAAGATGAAGGTATCTGGAAAATAGAATATAAGAAAGGAACTGTTAAAAATACGTTCCAGAATGGATCTAAGATTCTTATAACTAACTATTTTGAAAGTGGGATTACTGAGATTCGTACTTCGACCAGAATGCCCGCCAATGCAAGGGAAGATTGGCGTTTCTCAGAAAACTATAACCGCTTAGCCTATAACAGCGCATTTCCCTGGATGGCAGATGGTAAACAGGGGGAAGTTGCTATGAATTATACAATCAAGAAAGGAGACGGAGTTTGGAAAGCGTTGTCTATGTATACTTTCGATCATTTCGACCAGGATATTTATTATCGGAATGCGACGCTGAGGGATGATATTGATGTGAAATTTCAACTGGCCGATATTATACTGCCCAATGGTGTTTTACGTGTTGATAAAGCTATATCAGCGACTCCGGTCGAAGTACACTTGGGACATTACTCGCTTCCTTGTCTTGATTCTAAAATAAAAGAGAGAACAATTAAAAAGCAGGGGCATACAGCTTATGCGATAGATAATGGGAAGTTTCAATTGACAATGGTACCTTTGAATGGATGGGAAGATGTAAGAGTAGAAAATACCAGTGGATTGCATCCCGAAACGAAACAAAGTGCCGTACTTAATGCAGAAGACCACTTTACCGGTGAAAAGATCTTTATTACGCTTCTATTATGGAATAAAACGGGGAACAAACTGGCAGATAAACAACTTTTCCCTGTGAAGGATATTCTTGTCTCAAAAGATAAAAAGAGTGTCACGGTTTGGTTGAACGATGGGACTCAAAAGAAAGTTAAGTGGTAATGGAGTATTAATGATAAAAAGAGAGAGAGAAAAAGATGTTTAAAAAATGCACATTAATAGCAATAGTTACTCTGTTATTTCTTAGTCAAATGGCTGTTTCACAGTCTTCCTTGCCTGAGAAAGCTGAAATCGTAAAAACAGGAAAACTGGTTAATGATTGTTGGATAAAAAATCATTCGCAGTGGGGAAATAATGACTGGGCAAGAGCTGTTTACTATGTAGGGAATACTTATTTCTATAAAATGTTTCCGAAAAATAAATATTTAGATTATTCAACGGCATGGGCTGAGAGTCATAAATGGAAGTTGAGAAGTTCAGGGCCTGATCATGCTGATGCCCAGGTTTGTGGACAGGTTTATTTAGACCTGTATCAGATGGATGAAGAGAAACAGATAGCTAAGATCGCCGCCATAAAAGAGGGGATTGATAAGATGTTGGCAAGGCCGGATGTAGACGATTGGTGGTGGGTGGATGCTTTGTTTATGTCGATGCCTGTTTTTGCCCGGTTAGGTGTTTTATATGATGATGATAGATATTTCGATAAGATGCACCAATTATACTCTTTCACGAAAGCAAATTTATACAATGCCAAAGATCATTTGTGGTATCGGGATGAGACGGTCAGCCATGTAACTCCCAATGGGAAAGCATCCTATTGGTCAAGAGGAAATGGCTGGGCCTTTGCTGCTCTGGCTCTCGTGTTGGATAAGTTGCCGGTGAATAGCAAATACAGAGCCGAATATTTAAAAATATTCAAAGAAATGGCTGCCTCGTTGAAAGCTTGTCAGCGGGAAGATGGCTTCTGGAATCCGAGTCTGGTTGATCCGGAAGATTATGGCGGACCGGAGACAAGCGGAACGTCTTTATTTCTTTTTGGAATGGCTTGGGGCATTAATCAGGGAGTACTGGATCGGGACACCTATTATTCTGTTATTACTAAAGCATGGGAGGGATTGACTACTTTGGCCGTCAGCCCCCAAGGAGTACTTACCTATGTACAAGGTGTTGGTTTTAAGCCTTCATCGAATCCGGCCACTTCTACTTCTACGGCAGACTTTGGAGTGGGGGCTTTCTTGTTGGCTTGTGCAGAGACTGCGAAATTAGCATCCGGAGATATGCCGGCTGTATCGAACTTCGATATTGTGAGTTTAAAGGCAACTGATAAAAATAGCCTTCTTCTTGAATTTAATAAAGAGATGAATGACTTATCGGCTCTTTCATGTTTTAACTATACGATAGATAATAATGTGAGATTAGAGCGGGTGGAAAAGAAAGACGCAAAATCGGTACTGTTAGTAACCAGCGGTATGCTCCCCGGGGATTATCAATTGAAGACATGTAATATTGAGAGTAAAGATGGTGAAACATTGGATGTGGGAGCATGGGCTTTTTTTGAGTATACAGGTATCTGCTCAGTTAAGGCCAGTGATTTTCAGAGTGGGACCACCAATACACCGGATAAAGTAATCGACGCTGATATGTCTACCCGATGGTCTTCGGAAGGGACCGGGAAGTGGCTCTTACTCGATCTGGGAGAAGAAAGAATGCTTCATTCTGTTCGTATTGCCTTCTATGAAGGTAATACGCGGAAAAATTATTTTAATATAGAATTGTCTCTTGACAATATAAATTTTGAAACGGTTTACCAAGGAGAGTCAAGTGGTAAGTCAGACCAATTGGAAAACTATGATTTTAGTGTGAAGAAGGCACGTTATGTGCGGCTGGAATTTAATGGAAACAGTAAAAGCAAATGGAATAGTATACTGGAGGTTAGGATAAAAACGGTTGATACTGCTTCTGGAATTTCTATTGAAAATAAACCGCAATTTAGTGTTGTCACAGATCTATTGCAATATGGGCAGTTAACGGTTCTAACAGGTGGTGAAAGGTATCGATATTTGGGTTTATCCGTTGTAGATATAGGGGGAAGTTGTATTTATAACCGGGTTTTTACCAACATAGCAGATCATCTTGTGATAAATGATTTGTGGCTTCTTAAAGGTACCTATATTTGTACTATCACCTCTGATAAAGGAAGTACTTCTCAGCTGTTTGTTGTCATATAGGCTGCTTTACTTCCGGTCCCGATATTAAAATTGTAGAAAACATTTTGTTGACTCACTTTGTTGAATAAAGAGTAAATTATCAATAAATTCATATCGTTATAACTCAATTTGATATGGTTAATAAAATAGACTATTTCTCTTTATTCGCACGCATAGCTATTGCTATGAGTTTCCTGTCCGCTGTTGCAGATCGTATTGGTTTGTGGACTCCTTTATTAGGAAGCGAAAATGTGACCTGGGGTAATATGGAAAGCTTTATCGCTTACACAGGAGTTTTAGTTCCATGGATTCCGAAGTTATTTTTGCCATCATTAGCTTGGCTGGTGACGGTAATAGAAGTGATTCTTGGAGTATTGTTAATAATCGGTTTTCAAAAACGTTATGTAGCCCTTTGCAGTGGGATTCTGTTATTGATTTTTGCTTTCTCAATGGTGCTCTTCTCAAGTCTGAAAGCTCCATTGGATTATAGTGTATTTACAGCAGCTGCCTGTTCTTTTCTGCTTTATAAAAATAGTAGGTAAAAAGCAAGATGATTCGGGAATAGCCATTACTTGTATCCACCAGTAAGAACCTGTTTAAGTTTTATTCCTTTCCATACAGATATGGATCTATTTACGATTAGACGATTTACGATGTACGATTGGGATTACTCCGTTTCTGACAGCGCTGAAACAAGCTTTTAAAAGAGTAACTTCAATCGTACATCGTACATCGTCTAATCGTAAATAGATTCTGTTTTTGAGCTTAATGATGTTTGTCATTGCCATCCGTCTCTTTCTCCGGTATTGATAAAGCCCCCTCTCGTAGAGTAACGTATAAAGCCTCGGCGTGTAACTTTGTTTTAGATGTACATGTAAAGCGGTACGACATGTGCATGTGGGACAGCACGACATGTGCATCTCATGCTGCTTTACATGTACATGTAAAACAAGGCTGCTCACCGGGGAAAGGAATGTTCCTTTCTGAGAAAGACAAAGTACAACACCGGGCAACGGTAACGATGCCGTCTATGGATACTTCCTCCATCGAAAAGATAGGATCATAATATTCGTTACTTTGTGGTGAGTTTTGCTTATGTTTAATCGGGTATTATATTTTAATTTTTTTCTCTCTATCTATTGCAATATTAAAAAGAATACCTATTTTTGCAGTGTACTATTATACTAATACACTTATACATTATATTAAAAGACAAAAGGTATGATTGCAGTAGAACATCTTTCATTCATTTACCGTAAGTCAAAGCGTGCCGTGTTGCACGACTTCTCCCTTTCGCTGAAGCAGGGGAGAGTTTACGGATTGCTTGGTAAAAATGGTGCGGGTAAATCCACACTTCTCTATTTGATGACTGGTCTGCTTACTCCTAAAAGCGGACGGGTTTTATATCATGATACAGACGTTCGCCGCCGTCTGCCGGTGACTTTACAAGATATGTTTCTTGTTCCCGAAGAGTTTGAATTGCCGGCAGTCTCTTTGGTTAGTTATGTTGAACTGAACAGTCCGTTTTACCCTCGTTTCAGTAAGGAGGACATGGTGAAATACCTTCATTACTTTGACATGGACATGGATATCAATCTGGGGGCTCTTTCTATGGGGCAGAAAAAGAAAGTGTTCATGAGCTTTGCTCTTGCTACAAATACCTCTTTATTGCTGATGGATGAACCGACCAATGGACTCGATATTCCGGGGAAGAGCCAGTTCCGTAAATTTATAGCTTCAGGTATGACGGATGATAAAACAATTATTATTTCCACACATCAGGTACGCGACATTGATAAAATTCTCGATCATGTTTTGATTATGGATAATAGCCGTGTATTGCTTGATGAGTCTACGGCAAACATCTGCGAGAAATTGTTATTTCTGGAGAGCGATAATCGCGAGTTGGCAGAAATGGCCCTATTTGCTTCACCCTCCATACAGGGCAATGTGATGATATTGCCTAACACAGAGGGAGAAGAGTCTGATATAAATCTCGAGTTACTTTTTAATGCTACTTTATCTGTGCCACAGGAAATTGCAAAATTGTTTCATACAAAAACAAATGAGTTATGATAAAAGATACTTTTTTCAGTATGCCCCGCTTTATGAATCTTTGCCGTAAAGATATGGTAGAGAATTGGAGATCAAATGTGCTTCGTATTGTGTTGATGTACGGAGTGATGGCGCTTATTATGATTTGGAACGGTTACTTTCAGTATCGGGGTGGAGGCTATGGAGACACTGATCCTGCCTGGAGATTTCTTTTGCCTCTTCTGATGTGGGGACTTTGGACGTTTGGCTGCCTGAGCGCTTCCTTTACCATGGAAAAGATGAAAACAAAGACAAGCCGCCTTTCTGTATTAATGACTCCTGCCACTCCTTTTGAAAAGTATATTTCACGTTGGCTGGTTTCTACTGTTGTTTTTTTAATTGTTTTTCTTATAGCTTATAAATTGGCCGATTATACCAGAGTATTGGTTTATACACTGAAATATCCGGATATAGATACTATTGCACCGGTTCCGTTGTCACATTGTGTCGGAGGAAACGTTCCCTATTATACATTGACCCGTACGTTGAAAGATTTTATGTTGATTATTGGAGGATATTTCTTTTTCCAGTCTTGTTTTGTGCTGGGTAGTTCTATCTGGCCCAAGAATGCTTTCTTAAAAACCTTTGTAGCCGGAGTGATAATAACGATTTTCTATGTATCAGTCACTATGGGAGTGGCTAATCTGGTTCTTGAAAAGAATGGCGATTACTCTGGTATTTATAAAACGGAACGTACAGAGTATTTTATATTATCAGCTATAATAGTCTTCTTTACACTGATGAACTGGATACTTGCCTATTTCCGTTTTAAAGAGGCTGAAATTATTAATAGAATGTAACAAACTCCTGACTTATGAATTTTAAAGAAGCTAAAGCAATTTATCTACAGATAGCAGATAGAATCTGTGACGAGATACTTCTCGGACAGTACAAAGAGGAGGAACGTATTCCTTCCGTCAGAGAATATGCGGCTATTGTGGAGGTAAATGCCAATACGGCCATGCGTTCATTTGATTATCTCCAGTCACAGGAGGTGATTTACAATAAACGTGGTATTGGCTATTTTGTCTCTGTAGGTGCAAAGAAGAAGATTCTCTCTCTTCGGCGAAAGACATTTTTGAAAGAGGAGCTGGATTATTTCTTCAAACAACTTTATACACTTGGCATTTCGGCAGATGAGATAGCAGAAATGTACCGGGAGTACAGTAAACAACAACACTAAAAACAAAATCTGATTTATGAAACGTACAACTTATATACTTATAGGAATATTAGTATTGGGACTGCTGGTATTATTAGCCTTTGTCTTTTATGCCTCAGTAGCCGGCAACAAGCCAAAGGAGGACAAAGAACTCTTCCCGGAATCCGTGTCGATGGATGCGACAGGCATTCACACCGTAAAGTTTAGACTCGATAAGGAGAATGTGTACATCCCATTGTTGGGCAGATTGTGGGTAAAACCTGGACAGGGGGAGACTAAGACGTTCTCTTATCCCAAAGGAGCTTCCAAATACTTTACGGTTGAACGTGAAAAGGACACCTTGTTCGTCTCTTTCCGTTACGATGAAAAACTGTTCTCAGATAAAAAGGGCGAATATGAATTGCCCACCCGTGGATTGAAATTTAATCTGGAAGCAGATTCAACCTTGAACCTCATTTACAATCATGTGGGCGGATTGGGTGTTGCCCTCTCCAATTTAACATTGGACAGCCTTTCTGTCCGGACCATGTTTCAGTCATTTTTAGTTGATTCCTGTAGATTTCGTGCATTGAATACGGAGGTCTTTTCAGGATCCTTCGATGTATACCGGAGTACAATCCGGGATCTGCACATTAATCTGAATGGGATGAAAAATTGGAGAGTAGAGAAGAGTGATATTGATACGGAATACTTGAGCGGCGACTATAAACATCGGTGTGAACTTCCCCGGGGAGAGTGTCGTCAGATGTTTTGGATTCCCCGGAATAAAGATGCAGAATTGAGAGTCACTTTAAAAACTGAAGCCCGTGTCTTGCTTCAGGAGTAATTAGGATAACATTGTATTTATTTTCTGAAAAGATGAGGCTGATCCGTTTTTCCGGACCAGCCTCATCTTTATATCGCTTCCGGGATAGAACTGGATAGTGATTCTCGGATATAAAAAAAGAGAAGCAATTGCTTCTCTTTCTGTAAGTTGCGGAGATCCGACTCGATGACGGATTTGTCTATATTGTAAGTCGTTGATTATCAGTTGCGTGTTACGTTGTATATTCATTACTTTTTTGTTATTTTGTCCCAATTTTGTCCCGGTACAGGATATAATTAAAGTGTTATGTAATAGCACTTTATAGACATTATTTAACTGTTTTCTTAAACGGATTTTGCTTTAAGTTGAGAGTTCTCTATTATTAATTTTTGGTTTTTATTCATTTGTTCAAGCAGCTCTTCTCGTAGTTTTTTATTCTCTTCCCTTAAGTCTCTATTGTCTTTCCTAACTTCTTCGTACAGCTCCTTATAATTATTGTTAAGAGAATACGGGGCTGCATTCTCGGCAACCTTATTTATCTCATTTTGAACGAACATTTCCCCTTCACCAGATATAAGCCAGTATATATTGACCTGTGGGTATTTGCGTGATATATTACCAATCACATCAGCTCCGATTGTCTCTCGTATTGTTCGTGCCCATGATTCAGACTTTCCTATGGACCTGCAGAAAGCTCTGGCACTCATGTTTAGCTCCTTTATAAGAAGGTGTATTCGCTCTTTTATCATAAAAAAGTTCAAATGTTGGTGATATTTTACCGATATATTTTTGTAATTGGTGAAATATTACCTATGTTTGCAAAGTGATTAACTAATAACGAAACAAAGATAACAAAATTAAGCAACGATGCCAATACCACATTTTCGCTATTCTTTTGCTAAAGGCTTTGATAAGATGACCTTAGAAGATATTCGTAAGGCTAAAGCAGAGCTATATGATTTTTTAGGCTGTACGACTAAATCTGATTTTAGTCGCAAGAAGCATTCTTTCCGGGATATTCCCCAGCATGTATACGATGGGGTCAATCAGATTTTCTTGAAATATGGCGTTCAAGAAGAGGATATTTGGATCATTAGTGAGATAAGATAGGTATGAACTTAAATGTCAAACTGGGTAAATGTCAGGAAGAGATAGCCGAATTTATCGGGTTCGGTTACTCGATAAAAGAGACTGCTGATCTGCTCAAGAAGCCGGAGAATACGATAAAAAGTACTTTAAAGCGAATCTATGAAAAGGCGGGCATTCAAAAAGCGACAGAGCTTTCGAAGTTTGTCTTTTGCCGTAGGTTTGATATTCCGCTATCTATGTGCGAACCGGCCAGACAGATCGTCGCTGTTCTATTTCTTTGCGTATATTTTTTCTCAATGTCTGCTGACTATGATAGTGATGTTTACTCGCGTAGAGTCAGGAGAGTTCGTACAGAACGGATAACAAGACGAATAAATTGATATGGTTAAAAAGGCAAATTGGAGTCCGGCTGAAGATGCTACGTTACGTAGTGAGCTTGAGAAAAAGACACCTCTCAAAGATATAGCAGATATGCTATGCAAAACAGAGGATGCCGTATATCTCTATTGTTACAGACATGATATCCCTCTCCGTCCGCGTCTCAAAAATCCCATGATGCGCAATCTCCTTGAAATAAAATTCGGACGCCCGGAATTGTTCCATCCGAATCGTGATTTTTTGGTTCGGGTGGGCATCAACCAGAAACGATGGTCGGAATTGGCATGGGGATATGTGCAGCCTACACAAGACGAAATGATGAGGGTTGCTAAAGAACTTAACTTTACAGTAGAAGAAACTTTCAAGCTGATGGATTCCCGGCAGCTTGATTTATTCGAAAAACTATGAATCAGATTCCTCAAGAAATAATAGATAGAATACTTGATGAAGTCGATATCGTCACTGAAATATCAGAGGATATCACTCTTCATAAAAAAGGGGTGAATTATACAGGCTTATGTCCGTTTCACTCTGAGAAAACTCCTTCGTTTACTGTCTCTCCGTCAAAAGGAATCTGCAAGTGCTTTAGCTGCGGCAAAGGTGGTAACGTGATTTGGTACCGTATGCAGCATGATGGCTTGTCGTATCCGGAAGCGATACGGGAACTTGGCCGCAAACACAATATTGAGGTGCCGGTGATCGAATTGTCTCCGGAACAGCAGCAACGGCAGGACGCACGCACTTCTGCTATGAT
Source organism: Bacteroides sp. 41_26 (assembly GCF_949740115.1). Taxonomy (NCBI): domain Bacteria; kingdom Pseudomonadati; phylum Bacteroidota; class Bacteroidia; order Bacteroidales; family Bacteroidaceae; genus Bacteroides; species Bacteroides sp. 41_26. The sequence goes on along the minus strand of NZ_CATJGZ010000082.1, from coordinate 19,094 downwards.
CGCAATCACTGAAGCATATAATCTTTTTCGGGATAATCTAAATTCGTCTCCGGAAGGCAAATCCTATCTGGCAGAACGAAAAATTTCTCAGGAGATAATAGACCTCTATGGGTTAGGTTTTGCTTTTGACTTTGATGGGCTGAGCCGGGCAATGGTCGCTAAAGGATATCAGCAGGATAATTTGATTGCGGCAGGTGTCTCTTATTGGAATGAAGAGAAGAAGCGGCTCAAAGATGTGTTTTGGCAACGTGTTCTTTTTCCCTATTTCAATAAGACTGGTCAAGTTGTAGGTTTTACAGGTCGCGCTGTTAATGATCAATCTGCGAAATACAAGAATACTGCTGAAACTATTCTTTTCACTAAAGGTGAGAATCTTTATGGATTGTATCAGGCACGGGCAGCGATTCAAAAAGCAGACAAAGTATATATTGTCGAAGGACAGTTTGATGTTCTGTCGATGGCACAGGTCGGTATCCGGAACGTGATTGCCGGTTCCGGTACTGCTTTCACACCGAAACAGCGTAAGGTACTGCATGGTATAACGAGTAATGTTGTGTTTATATATGACGGTGATGCAGCTGGGATCGCTGCTGCTGAAAAGAATCTTGAGTCATTTGTAATTGATGAGTTTAGGGTACGTTGCATTACGCTTCCATCCGGTAAAGATCCGGACGATATGGCAAAAATCAAAGGCACAGATTTTGGGGAGTGGTTAAATAAGGCTGAGAAGAGTTATGTTGACTTTATGTCTAAGATTCTTTTTTCTAAAGAAGATGACGAGTTTCAGCGTCTTGATAAAACAAAAAAGATTCTTTCGATTATACTCAAAGAGAAAGAAACCATCATTCGGGATTCGTTCTTGGGCACACTGGCGATAAATTCCGGCTATGATTTGGATAGGCTTCAAGAGCTTATTGATGAATCCCATTTGCCGGAACAGCCGGCACGGTTTGAACCGGGATTCATCGGTGCGGAATTTGCTAAAGAATTTATTGATCCCGAAGATAAAGAAATCCATTTGGTCAATGATTTCTCACGTTTTCAAACGTTGATCGGTGAAAAAGAACCGTATCTCTTTTATTCCGGTGTTCCAGGTGTCAATGATATACAAGAATTGTCCCAGTTGGCTGAGCGTGTCGTTGTTCATTCTCCGAATATGGATTGTAGTTACAGGAAGGAGAATGTGGATTGCTTGATGATGAAAGAGTTATATAAATTCGGCATTACCGTTGATGTTATTACAAATGATAAAATCAAAGGTTTTATCTATTATTATGTCGAGTATTATGGCGATCTGATCAATGAATCATCTCCGACTCCGGAAGTACAGAATGAATATATTACCCGGTGTGCCGAGATGATATCGTATGCTAAGCAGGCTATTCAGACTGTAAATCTTCCAATCTGGTCAGAATTGCTTGGTTTAAAGATCAGTTCTATGAAAGAGTTGATCAAGCCTTTTTCCAATGAGCGTAAGAGTAAACAGAGGATAGAGCGTGAGCGGAGCGATGTGTATAATGAATTGATGTCTGTCGATACGGATCGTTTGCCGGACTATGTAGAACAGTCTGAAGAGTATTCCCGTATGCTTCGCCGATATGGTTTTTATCCACTGTTGAACAAAGAAGGTGTGCCTGTATCGTACATGTTTAAGGTTGAAAATAACAGTTATCGACGTGTTGCCGATTTTTATATTGACCCTCTTTTTCATGTGTATAGCAAAAATAAAGAAGAGAACCGGCGCGTGATCCGGATCAATCGGTTATACGTTAATAAACCGACTTATGTCGAATGGCCCTCTTCTGTTTTTGTGAAGCTGACTACTTTACAGGAGATGCTGATTAACGAAGGTGCATATAACTTTGAAGGCGGTGACGCTAAGGATTATGCCCGGATATGGAACTGCATATCTTACAAGTTTCCAAAGTGTACAGAAATTAAAGTGTATGGCCAACAAGAAGAAAACTGTTTCCTGTTTTCAAATGGTATTTTCCATCAAGCCGATGGAGAATGGAAATTTGAGTATACGGATGAGTTGGGGTTGATGAGACATGATGATGAGATCTTTTATTCACCTGCTTTTAGTAAAGTGAATGCCGGTATCCGTAAAGATAACGATAAGTATGAACAGGACCGTTGGCTTGTATATACTGATACTCCATCCAACAAGCGTATCACATTTCAAAAGTGGGCGGAGTTGATGGATGAAGTATATAAGATCAATGACAACGGCAAATGGGCACTTCTGTACGCGATTATGTGCGCTTTCCGCAGCGATATTCATCCTATCAACCGGCACTTTACGGCTATATTCTTTATAGGTCCTACGATGTCGGGTAAAACACAGATTGCTATCAGTATCAGAAGCCTTTTTATAAAGCCGGAAGCGCCGTCTTTCAATCTCAACTCCGGTACCGATGCAGCGTTTTTCTCAATCCTTGAGCGGTTTCGTGACGTTCCGCAAATCTTTGAAGAATATAATGACGACATGATTTCAGATGTGAAATTTCAAGGGTTGAAACAGACGTGCTATGATGGAGAAGGCAAGCAGAAGCGTAAAGCTGCGACCAGTAACGATATTGAGACATCTAAGGTCAATGCTCCGGCTGTTATTTTAGGTCAGGAAGCTCCGCAAAAAGACGATAATGCATTATCCAATCGTGTCGTATTGTGTGAAGTTCCTAAAAATGATTCTATTAATGAAGATCATGCACAACGTATCTTTCAAGAACTGAAAGATGCGGAGAAAGCCGGCTTGTCTTATCTGTTGTTTGATATTCTACGTTTACGTCCGATTGTGAGACGCAATTTTGCTGATTTACAAAAACAATGCAGCAAAGAGTTGCAGAATAAAGTTGAAGCTGCCGGAAGTCGTAGCGGTGACCAGACACGTGTGATCAACACGGTGTCGATGTTCCTCGCAATCTGCAAAATGCTCACTTTGTACGCTCCAGAGTTGAAGCTTCCTTTTACCTATGATGAATTTTTGCAGTTGGCTGTTGACAAGATTCGCAAACAGGTGGATATGCTGGTTAAGACCGATAAACTCGCTATGTTCTTCAATACGATTGATTATCTGATCGATAAGGGATCGATCAAATACGGTCGTGATTTCAAGATTGAACGTCCGGGCCGGTTGAAACTCAAAGGTGGGGTTGAGAAGATCATGCAGCCGGTGGATACGGCCGTACTCTATATGAACTTATCAAATGTTCATAAAATGTACGCAGCTGCGATGTCTAACGGTGATAAACCTTTGTCTCTAACAACATTAGAAGTGAATCTGAATTCACACCCGGCATTAATCGGCCAGGTTTCGAATACCCGCTTTAAATGGATGGAGGTTAAAGAGGTTCCGGCGGGTGGTATGACTGTTAATCCGGCAACCGGTGAATCTACTAACAACATGGCTATGACGCGCGTCATGGATCCTCGTGAGAAACAGACATCGGCCGTAGTACTCAATTACGATATTCTGTCGAAAATGATGGGTATCGACTTTGAGCGGAGTGAACGTCCTGAAGAACCTACTGATCCCGTACAACAAGATTTACCATTTTAAAAATAGGAGAATAAATTATGATTAAAAAATTTGATGTACACAATGCCGTCTTTGATAATTTGCAGGCGATCATTCCATCTTTTTGATGTCCTTAAAGACATAGGGAATAATGAGTATGTAACAACGTATCTCAGAGGAAAGGGATATAAAGTAACAAAACAAGAATAAGTTTCAAAATGAAATCAATTATGAGTAGGAAGAAAAAAGTAGATGACCGTAAGCAGCTTTTAATACGGTATAAAATAGATGAAAAAGGGCGTGTGTCTTTTATAGATCCTTGTTGCGATGAAATTCCAGCTCGCCTTTTTGGTAAGATAATGGAAGCCATATCTAATGTAGAGAAAGAATGGAATTGTAGAATGGATAATGAAGTTAGTTCTTTACCTCCTGATATCACATTAGATAAACCAATACTTAAATAAGAACAGTAATGAATAAGGTGGGGTCGCGATTCGCTAGGTCACCTACAAAACAGAATAAAAAAGAATAAAAATGATTAGATCAAGATTTTTTGTAAGTAAAAAAGAATGTTGCGGAGATTATCGTCCGGTGAAATGGCCTATTCAATATCCGTACTGGTGTACAGGTGAGAATGCCAGTTATTTTATTTTAGTAGCTTATGTTGAAAATATCAACGAATTAATGGACTTATGGCCGGAAGCAACTAATATTGACAGTGAAGAAGTAGATAAAATATGCTTTTCGGGGCGATTTCCTAAGCCTGATTGGTACAAAGAGAATTAATTCAATACAATGCAAAAAGGTATTTATGATTGGATATCATATTGGTCTCCAAGTATAATTACCGATATAATAAGAAGAGCAATCAGCATGATTACTATGATTGCTATAAACCAAACAATAACATTTATAATTTTATATTTACTTGACATATATATTAGATGTTATGCAAATATATAGAAAAAAGGAATATAATGGTCAAAACAAGATAATTATGAATAGAAATCAATTGTATCCAACATCGATCTGGGAAGCCGCCAGACCTGCCGGTGTATTTTACGATCATTTTTTTTATACAAAGCGTTCCGGAGAGGTTCGTAAGGTACAGGGTACCATCACAGTGATGAGATACATCGTTGTGAACGGAGAGCGCAAACTGATACCTTGCGCCAGAAAGGTAAGATGGGATGGATATGGGCATTGTTTCGTTGGGACTCATAACCTTCGTAAGCGGAGATATGACATTCCTTTAAAGTCGATAGTATTAGAATAGTAATTAATAATAGTGTATTTTTATGATATTCATTAAAGTGTTTATAGTAGTTGTGGTCGGTAGTTTTTTATGTGGATACGGCTTTAGGGCGGGTAAACGGACGTGGAACCGTTTACGTGCATATAGAGGCCCGATCAAGAGGGCTCCGGAAGGAGAGTATTATTATACGGTTGTTGGTCCACTGATTGCCATGCGTGCGCGGGGGTATCCTGATTGCAGGACATTCTTTGATGACCGCAATTATGATGCCGGGAATTATTTCCCGGACAAAGCAACGGCGGAGGATCGGATACGCCGGCTTCAAGAATTTAATCTGGAGGGTTCTGCATCGATCACGAAATGATAAATAAGACATTCTTTCTGAAACACCACTGGTTGTACCGGTGGTGTTTCTTGTTTCATAGATCAATCCCCCGAATACCCCCGGATAAAAGACTCTGAGAATAGAAGAGAGTTTTGAAAAAAATGACGCAAAATATCGACCAACAGACCAACAGACCAACAAGAGGGCATATTTTTCAATACTTATATTATATAAAATACTAATATATAGAGTGATAGATTGTATTTTATATTGTTGGTTTCTGTTGGATGATACTGTTACGTTGTTGGTTTTTGTTGGTTTTACATTTTTCTTCTTTCTGTTCATTTTCAAGTCATTAATTTCTAAAACCAACAAACTACCCGTTTGTTGGTCGTGTTGGTCGTTAATTTATATACTTAAAATTTGCTTATGTGCTTGATAATGTGTAACTTCAATATTCTTGTTGGTCTGTTGGTCGGTTGGACGGCTAAATGACATACTTGATACATGTATTTTTCAAAATATGAAAAGAAAAGATAGATTTGTGTGTTGGATATGGGTTGCTCCTTTTGTGAAGCAATATTTGATTACCAATTTTAAGGTTGATGATCCGGAATGGCCGGAGCTGGTGAACATATCTCAAGATAGATCGCTTGATGTGTTGTTCCGTTCCCGGCTGGTTAAGCCTTCGAACCGGTATGATAAGAGGATATCCCAAAACGGGAATTATAAATACCGTAATTGCAAGGTTGCCCTTGAAATTACGAAATCTGACTTTTATTGTCATGGGTGGTCTCTATCTCCGACCGATGAAGCAGCTTTGGCGAATGCGCTGGAGATTCGTTGCCGTACGATCCTGCTGACGTATTTGTCGGTAGCGTATATGGTGAAACCTAATCTGAGTGTTTGTATCCAACAATTTTATGAGATATTCCATTTCGATGAATCGACATGGCCGTCCGATTCCATTCGCCGAATCTGGAATCGGGATACCACTATTGATAAAAATGCCCTTAAGACAGGGATCGACGAAAAAATTAATAAAATAGTTATTGTGCAATTGTTCAAAAATGGGACAATTTCACAGTCAGGCAAAGAAACATATGAAAACAATTCAATTTGACTTTGACAATGTGGGAGGGATAACACGTATTTATGCTATCCCTATGACCTCTTTTCTTCGTTTGCGTAAGGATTATATAAACGAGATGCAATATCTTGAGGTGAAACAAAGGGCGGACATCATTGCCATACCGGTTTATGCCGACAGTTCTTTCACTTTCAACGAGACTCAAAGCCAGGAGGATGGCGGTGAGCTTTGGACTGTCGAGATTGCCGGGCTTATACCTAAACGTTATAAGCTTAACGAGAAGATCGTTCGTACGCTTGAGCGCGGTGAATGGTTCGTTCTCTTTCAGGACAAGAATGGGGATATCGTACTTGCCGGTAGTATAGAGGTACCGTTGCATTTCTTATCCGAGAGAACCACCGGTACCGAGACGGAGGTGAACGGTAACCTGTTTAAATTTGTTGGGATTGAAGCCGAACCTTCTGTTCTTATTGACAATAAAGACATATCCGTACTCTAAATCACCTGTTTTTAATGCTTTTGCCGTGTTAAGTGTCCTTAGCACGGCTTTTTTTTGCACCTACTTTCGCACTACAATTTAAAATCATAGTGTATGGAAGAATCTGTTTTAGAAGTAAATGGCATGATCGACCATTATGGATGGCAGCGTACAAATATCAAATGGCACTTGAATAAGAATAAAGGTAAAAAGGTGCGTTGCAAGATCAATTCATGGGGCGGTTCTGTCAATGAAGCGATTGCAATTTCTAAGCTCTTTGAAGAGCATGGCAATGTTACTGTCGAATTTATTGGATTTTGTGCTTCAGCCGTCACTTGGATGGCATTTGGCGCTGTATCGATAGAAATGCATGAGGACAGTTTATGGTTGTGCCATAAGTCGTCTATTCCCGTCGATATCTATGGGAGTATGAATGCCGATCAGATCGAATCTACAATAAAGCAGTTACAAAATGAGAAGAAATCACAGGATGCGATTGATCTGATTATTGCCAAAAAATATGCGGATAAATGTGCTGCAAAGGGCAAGACGATCAAAGACGTATTTGACTTGATGAAAGAGGAACGCTGGATTCCGGCCGATGAGTGTTTGAGCTGGGGATTCGTCGATCATGTTATTCCCGGTATCAACAAAGTGAGTAACGACTTCCGGAGCCTGATGATCGAGAATTGTGCAGCATTGAATCTACCTGTTCCTATTTTTCCGGAATATGAACTGCCTAAAGATGGTCCAAACGATTCCTACTTAAAAAAAATCATAGATTCGTTGACCTCCTTGATATCTTCTAAAAAAGAAGAACTGCATGTAGAATATCAAGCTAATATTAACTCTAATAAAAATCAGACAATGAACAAAACTTTCGTTGCTGTCAATATCCTTTTGGCTGTTGAAGGATTGACAGAAAATGACGGTAAGATCGAACTTACTGTCGAACAGATGCAGAAGATCTGCGATGCTTTGAATCAAGGTGTGACGGATAAGACTTCGGTCGATAATGCGATTGCGGCTCTTGATTCCATTTCACCGAACGTTCAGGCTATTGACGGGCTGACAAACAAGATTCATGCAGTGAAGGCGCTCGTGAATTTGCTTCCCACCGGTGTACCGGCAGGAAATTCTATTCCGAAAGACAAACCGGAAGATAAAAACTATGAAGATAGTAAGAAAGATCCGGTGAACCGCTTCTTTTCTGAGGACGAAGATTAACCCTTTAATTTTTTATAGAATATGGATTTAACAACCCCTATTGACATTCAGGCCGTCATTGGTGCGGTCAAAAAACACAAGGATTTGCTTGTTACGCTTGATGCTGAAGAAGCGGGCGATATCCTTAAACATTTTACTCCGATTCCGGGTATCAAGGACTCGATCACGTTAGGCCGTACAACGCTCGGCAAAATCTCTCACAAGTACACTGGTCAGTTTGTCGGCCAGGTATTGAACGGCAAAATCGTACCTCGTACCCTTACTGTCTATCCGTGCGTCATGGAGATGGATGATGAACCGGAACGCTATCGCAGAACTTATATCACAGAGGTGAAAGGCGGCCTGTACCCTAAAGAACATCCGTTTGAAATCTGGTTGAACAACTATGGAATCAAATGTGCTTCTAAAGAGCTTCACGATGTGATATTGATTGCCAAGTATGATTCGGATGCAGAGAAAACAGACCTGTCTACTTCGTTTAACGGTCCTTTCACTATCCTTGAAGACGAAAAGACAGCCGGTAATATCTCTGAAGAAAAGGGTAATATGTACAAGACCGGTGCTTTCTCGCGTGCGGATATCGGTACGAAACTTTTGGAGATGTATCGTTCAAGAGCCAATACTTTCCGCAAGAAGAAGGCAAAGCTCTTCATATCTCCGGATTTGGGGGATATGTACGATGATTGGTTAGAAGATCAGGGAGTACTTGTTGTTGACGGTAACGGGAATTTATCTGAAACGACTGATCAGCAATTTTTGCGCGGTACTAACAAAAAAGTTGAGATTGTGCGCCTGACCGGTATGCCGGACGGCTCTCACTTTGTACTCTTGACAACAAAAGAGAACTGTTGTTACGGTTATGATAAAGAAGAGGACTTCCGCCGTTTAATCCCGTTTAATTCCGGTAACCCTTATCATTATAATGCTGCCGGTAAATATGTTCTTGGATTTCAGTTTGTCACTCTTGACAAATCTGAACTATGCATTAATGATCAACCTGTTACACCTGTTGAATCCGAGTCGGATGATTCTGAGTAACAGTAGTATTAATTAAATAATTGACTGCTATGGCAAAAAAATGTATTGAATTAGCTGATATCGATGAAGCCGTATCATGTGCCGACCTTGATAATTTAGCCGGTGTTGTTCAGAGCTTGGTATATGGGTATTGGGAGGATGTCGCTTCATGGCCGGATTTACCGGCACCTTCCGGTGAAGCTGCTACGATGTCGTTTGCTGATGCCGGTGCTTGGGATGGTGACCTTGTGATGAAAGCGGGGTGTCGGGCGTACCAGTTGGTATTTACCGATGACTCCGGAGAACTGACGATTTCGGATCAGGGCGAGACTGGCGGAGAGTCTTGCAAGTATGAACTTGCGATCACACGTGCAAAGATGTCACAGGTGATCTTTGGTTTTGAGAACGCAACGCGCGGCCGTCGCCTGTTCCTGATTGTTACCGATAAAAACGGTAACCGCTATCTGATGGGTGACAAGCTGAACGCTGCGAGAAAAGTTGCGGCAGATGCCAGCACGACCGGAAAAGTCGGTACTGATTTGAATAAAACCCCTCTCAAATTTGATTACTCCTGTCCTCGTAAATTGATGTATACGGGCGATGTGGAGAAGATATTGCAGGTGGCTGAGTGATTTTCTGTTGTTTTTATTCTGTTTGTTTTCAGGAGTCTGTTGCGTGATGTAACGGGCTCCTTTTGTTGTGTCCGATTTCCGCACCTTTTACCGCACTATTTTTGTGTAGTTTAAATTTTAAAGTTATGTCTAATAGATTTATTCAATTTCGCCAGCGTGCAATTGACTGGCTTAATTCAGACCGTGATTTCAGTGCAGGTATCCTTTTGCTTGAGGAATCGCGCTTTAAACCGGGTGTTGTTACTAAGCTGAAGCGGCACGGTGTGAATGGTCCTGAAGCGAAGAAACGCTTGAAGTTCCTTATTAATGAGTTGATCAATGCTTGGGCGATGTCGGAGCAGGAGTTTACCGATGATGCTCCGGAGTTGGGTGTATCTTCCGGTTTGGATTTAGAACGGCAGGAGGGGCATTCGGATATGGATGCTTTGTCTTTAGTCGATGTGTGCAAAGCGCTCGATAAAAATGAACGGCAGTATCCAGAGACGGTTGAACAACTGATCCGCCGTTATGCGGATGCGTATAAGCAAAGGGATATCCTGCATAAAAAGATGGCTGAAATGCCGGAGGATAATGATGCGGAGACAGTTGCGGCACGCAAGGAACTTTCTGATCAGATTGCTGCCCTTTCCGATGAAATGGAGTTTCTGTATCCTAAATATGAAGCATATACCGAAAAGGGGGAGATACCTGCGGCAGAGGATTTGCAGCAATCTGCCGGTGAAGATGCGGACACCGGCAAAGAAGAGAGCGGGGTTGATTATTCTTCACAGTCAAAAGAAGAGTTGCAAAAGATACGGAAATCGGTTGCAACGAAAATCGGACGGGCAAGGAATATGCTGGATTTTCAACAGGAGAAAAAGGCAGATCAACCGAATCCGATGCCGGAATGCCCCAAAAGGGTCAAATACGAAACCAAGATAGCCAATCTTGCCAAAGAATTGGAGAAGATTGAATATGCTATTGCTGCTTTAGGCTGATGCTTGTAGAATGTAGTGAGATAAAAAAAGATGAGAAAGCGGCTGAATCGGTTAGAGGGGTCAGCCGCTTGGAGGTCGATCAACATTATGCGGCGGATATTCTGACGAATGTGTTGCTGAAGCCGGTCGGGTTAGGACCGATTGAGGTCGGTAAAAACAAGCACTTTTATTCAAAAGGTGCTTTTAACCTTATTCAGTTAGTACTTTATCTGCTCAGACAGACCGGGCCGGCACATGTCTTTATCTCAAGTTATTCTATTTCCGAAGAGAGTCTTGCGACTCTTTTGCGGTATAAAGAGCGTGACGATATTCTTTCGATAAAGTTTTTGATTGATAATCGTGTGAGAACGATATCGCCTAAACCGTTCGATTATCTGGTAACCGCATTCTCTGACTGCTATCGGTGTTGTGCGCTGCATGCCAAAGTTGCTTTGATCTGGAATCAAGAATACCGGTTGTCTGTTGTGGGTAGCCAGAACGCCACGCACAACCCTAAATTGGAGCGCGGTATTATACATACTGAGGAGACGGTTTTTCAATTTGATCATAAAATTTTGACTGATGAATTTGACAACGGAACAACTTAAAAGCATTGAAGATTTGGCATACCGGCTGATTGTTCCGGAACTTGTCGCTATCAATATCGGTGTGGATGAGATCGATTTCTTACATGAGATACGTACTTCGGGTACCGATGCGAGAAATGCGTATTACAAAGGTTATCTGAGACAAACGGTTGAGACCAGAGAAGCGATAATAAAGACGGCTCAAAATGGTAGCAATCCGGCTCAGTCCGAGCTTCTTAAATTCCTGAATGATGTACAAAACCATTTGAAGTATGAATAAAAAGGGTGTTCCATCATTGGCCGAGCAGCGCTATGAATTAATTCAGGCACATATTATTGATCCGGAGAACTCACCTCTTCCGGATGAGCTTCGCGAACAGTTCAACCGGGTACTTCAGGTCGCACGCCTGTTGGATGATTATCCGAATGACAGTCATATAATCAATATCATGTTGGCTAAATATCGGATCAGCACTACACAGGTGCGCAAAGACTTGCGTTTGGCGCGAGAACTATTTAAAACCAATCATACTTTCGACTGGGATTTCTGGCACGCATGGCAGATTAAGGATCAGCTTGAGTTGATACGCGAATGTAAGCTTAAGGGTGACCTGAAGAATTGGAATAATGCCAAAAAAACATTGGCTATCTTGATCGGAGAGAAGCCGGTTGCTTTGGATGATCCGAAGCGCATGGAGAAGAATGTATTCTATATTCAGGTCAATAACGGTACCGGTGAGAGGGTGAATATCAGCCTTGATTCATTGCGCGGATTGTCACAGCAGGACCGGCAGGCAGTGATTGATACGTTTTATCAGCCGGTCAATGATACACAGGTAGAAGAAATAATGAACTCATAAATTTATTGCAAATGAACAGACTCACTAATAAACGTTTAGTCAAATTTTTGATGGATTATCGCGGTATCGACATGATAAGTGTTACCGCCAAAAATGTCGTTGTACAAGTGTCGAAAAAGTTCACTCCCTCACAGGCGGAAGAGCTTTGCCGGCAAGTTGGCCACACCAATGATTTCAAGGCTGCTACGGGTGCAGGTAATAATTATATCATCCTTCCCCGCTTCTGATGGAATCAAACGTATGGGAAGAAGAGATTAGCGTTAATCCGGCACAGCTCGCCTTTTGGTTACAACCGGCTAAAAACAAATATGCGATTTACAGTCGTGGTACAGGTAAATCATTTATTTGCGGTGCCGAGGTGGATGAGAATGTACGTCTCATGCCGCGTGGGGTGACTACGTTGGCCCAGGCTACATACGGGCAGGCGTTAACCAAGACTCTTCCGTCTACGTTTAAAATGCTTGAGATGCTTGGGTACAAGCGTTATGATACCAAAACCAAAACAGGCGATTATATCGTCTGCCGGCAACCGCCTGAGGGGTGGTATCGCCCTCATGAACATATCATGAGTTTCGAACATTGCATTACGTTCAGCAATGGTCATTGTCTCTATATTTTGACACAAGACGGCAATTCGCGAGGACCGAACGCCGATTACAATATTACCGATGAAGCGTTGACGCTTGACAAAGAGCAGTTTGATCAAGAAGTTGCTCCGACCAATCGGGGTAATGAACATGTGTTCGGGCGTAAATCACTTAATCCTTTACTTAAACATCATGGTAATACGTTCTTATCCTCAATGCCTTATACTCCGGAACAGAAATGGCTACTTGAACCGGCACTGTATTATGAAGAAGAACGGGGCATACACCTGTTTGACGTCTGGAATAAGATAGTCAAACTGCAAATGCAACTTATCGATGCCAAGATCGCGAATGATGTCGGACTGTTTAAAGAGATCTGGAATGAAACAGTTCGCCTACGCCGCACGATTACCCCGTTTGTCAGCAAAGACGGTACTTTGTTTATTCTTGCTTCGATCTTCGATAATATCGCAAATGTCGGTATGAGCTATATTATCAACCAGTACAACATCATGGATAAGCTTACATTCATGATCGAGATCCTGAACTACATGGTTGATAAGATCGATCACTGTTATTACAACCTCGATGATCGTCACCGGTATTACAATGCAACCAATGATTCGTTTATCCGTGATTTTGCCGAGAACACCGAATTTGACTGGAAACGGTTGGCGGCTACCGACAGCCGCATGGATGCGGACTGTAACCCGAACCGATCGCTTGAGATTGTCTGTGACTGGGGTTCTTCCGCTTCTTTTATGGAGGTGGCGCAACCGTCTCACTTTGACTGGAGTACAAAGATGCTGCATCCGGATCGTATGGTAGATAATACGATCAATGAGTTCTTCGTCAAGCGTGCCGAAGAAGATGACACGGAGATAAATGCATTGATTGATAAATTCTGCTATTATTACCGTTTCCATTCTTACAAGGTTGTAGAGTTCTATCGTGACCGGTATGGTGACGCACATCGGGCAAACAGCAAAAAGACGTACAATGAGATTGCCATTGCCCGGTTGGAGAAGAACGGTTGGAAGGTCAACCAGCATACACATAGAGGTATCGAGCCGCCGCAACATGATAAATACCTGCTATGGTCGTATATATGTGCTGAGACTGATGAACGCTATCCCTTAAAGCGGTTCAATGCTTCCAGATGTAAATACATACTTATTTCAATGAACAATACTCGTGTACGTACGAATACACAGGGCAGGTTTGAGAAGGACAAGCGCAGCGAGCGTAATGATTCTGTACTTCCCGAAGAAGCCACACATTTCGGTGACTGTGTAGACAAACGTGTGTGGACGAAGTACGGTGATATCCTGATGCATACATATTCTTTTGTTGATGCGAGACTTTAAAGAGTTTCGCACTGTTTTTCGCACTGTTGGACCGCGTTGCTGTGGGCGGGCGGGGATGGCGCTGTTTCATATTTCCTTTTTTGGTGCGGAACGGGGTGCGGCACGGGATAGGGCGCGTTAGGGTTCACTTCGTGACAGTCCGTCAATATCAAGAAATTGACGGACTTAATTTTTTGATATTCGGAACGTTGCTTTTTTATTAACAATCGTTTACCTTTTCGTTTTCCGCCCGATTTTGCTGCTTCTTCGGTTCTCTGAAGCGAATTTAAAATCGGCTGGAAAACGAAAAGAGAACAGAGTCTTTTCTTTTGTTGCGTTCACGCAGGTCAACCCTATTTCTGAATGCAGTCAGAAATAGGAGAGAGGTAAAGCGTATGCGCTTTGCTTCCGGTTCTCTCCTTTTCGCCAAAAAATAAATTTCACTTATCACTACGGTATGTTTCGTCTTTTTAGGCAGCGAAGGTAAATTGTTTGCTTGCCTGTATCAAGTTCAAGCCGTTCCGGTTCCCTTTAAAATCTCCACACCTACGGGTAGTATTTCGTCTGAAAAACTTGCTTCTGCCATTCTAAACAACCTTCTGATGCTGCATAAAAAGGCGAAACATACCGTAGCGATGAGCGACGGAAAAAAAAAGCTCAAAGGAGAGAACCGGAACAAATTATAAAAAAAGGCTCACATCCGAAAGCTTCAAAACTCAAGAATAATAATGGAAGCAATTAACCGACAGTTTAGAAAATTCATGTTCACCGCTTTTAACTATCTGCCGACACGATACAAGGCTAATGCGGAACAATGGAAAGTAAGAAATTTTATTTGGGCATTCAAAGACGGGCAGGAATGGGCTTGTAACGGTGCGGCAAATATTGTTGCCACTCAGATTTTAAAGAGGTACGGAAACGCGGCTAAGGAGATGGTATTTGCCTGTGTACCTGCATCCAGTGAACAAAAGAACCGTATTCGGTATAACCATTTCTCGGAGCTTGTTTGCAGGGCGACAGGGATGCAAAATGCTTTTTGGCATATTACTGTTGAAACCGATCGAATTGCAATACATGAGATTGAAAAAGGAGAACAGGTACAGAGGGATTCTATACTCTCTTTTGATCAGGAATTTTTTGCAGGGAAAAAAGTTTTTGTGTTTGATGACATTATCACAAAAGGCTTTAGTTATGCACGTTTCGCAAGTATGATCGAATCGTTTGGAGCGTGTGTTTTAGGAGGTATTTTTTTAGCGAAAACAATAAATCTTTAAATCATACGAATATGACAAATTTTGAATTACACAACGATTATAGAACGAAATCTTTTGAAGCTCTTGACATATTGGGGTTAACCCATAACGATGTATCGGAAGCAAATGACTTTCATGAATTATATAGGAATTTGACACCAGCAAAAAAACAGTTGGTAATGGCGGCAATAGAAGTTTACAGATTATTTGCTTATCGGGAGAGAAAAGATAAAATTCTTAATAGCAATGATATTTATATGGTGATGAAACCGTATTTGCAGGATTTAAAGAATGAGGAATTTTGGGTGATCATGTTGAATCAATCGAATACCATTATAAAGAAAGTACGGGTTTCGTTTGGTGGGATTGATATGACGGCAGTCGATATACGGTTGATCTTAAAAGAAGCTTTGCTTTGCAATGCTGTTTCTCTTGTATTGGTTCATAATCATCCCAGTGGGAATACGAGACCGAGTACGCAAGATAATACATTGACCGAAAAAATGAAAAAAGCGGCAAATGTGATGAATATAAGGTTATTGGATCATGTTGTTTTTACTGATAACGGGTATTATAGTTATTCGGACGAAGGCATGCTTTAGGGCATGCTTTCTTTGAGATAGGGAAAAATTTTTCCACTTGGAGCGGCAAAATTTTTCCGCTAACGCGGAGGGGGGCGCAATATATGCGATTGTTGGAGCGTTTTCACGCAGATTTTTTCTATTTTTGTTGTTATAATTATAGTTAATAAAATGTAGTGAAGATGGCGTTGAATTTATATGAAGAATTGACTGTTGGCATAAGAAGTGCATTACAGGGGATGTCTGGTGCTTATAAGATAAAAGAAGTCCTAAATGATGATAAAATTAAGGATTTTGATGTAATAATTAATGGGCATGCATATTTTCATATGGAAGATGTATCTAAAGGGCCTATAAGACTTCGATATATTGCTAAACCTCGTGAATATCCTCCTTATAGTATGAATATTCAAAACTTCAATTATATTCATTTATTTTATAAACATAATAAGTTAGAATTGAGTGAAGTATCTCAGATTATAAAGCATTGTTTTACTTTTCCTGAGACAATTGATGAAGATAAAAAATGTATTAGTGAACTTGCTTATTCTATTTTAGGTATCAAGGTTCCAGTATCAATTATAGAATATGATTTGCGAACTAAAAGTTACTTCTTAGTTGATTGGGAGAATGAAGAAGGGGTTGAGAATTACTATTGGAGAGAACTTTTCAAAACGGAAAAGAATGAAGAATTGATTTTGGCTAAATATATGACTTTTGATACCTTTATTAAGACTGTTCTATCAGGAAAAATGAGAATGAATTCTATTATAGGAATGAATGATAGAAGTGAACTCAATTTTATTAATCAATATTTATATGGTAAAAAGCCAATTTCTATTTATGACGCTGATACTGTTGAACCGTTATATGAAGCTAATAGGCGCTATATAACCAGTTTTACGACTTTAATTGATGATTTAAATATGTGGCGGTTATATGGTGATGATTCGGCAGGGGTATGTTTGGTATTTAAAACTTTAGATTCTCAACCTGTGCCATTTTTATATCCGGTATGTTATGTTGATGATGACAAAGAATCTCCAATTACAAAAATTAAATTGTTTATCAATAAACTAAAAGAAAAGAATATCAATTTTACTTTTAACTCTTTAGATAAATGGGGTAATTTCTTTAAATCAAAGAGTTATTCTTATGAACAGGAGTATAGGCTGTTAGCGATGGAGGATACTCCGACTAATTGGTTTGTGGGGGCGGATAATGGGATATTAACGCCTTATATAGAGAAAAATTTGAAAAGTAGTTGTAGATATATTGATCATAAACAAGATTTTCCTTTGCATTTGTCGGAGGTTATTTTAGGTTCTAAGATGCGGGGTAAAGAAGAGAATATTTACCAGTTATACGAACTGCGTAGAAGCTTAAAAGGTTTAAGTTTTAGTGTAAGCATTAGTGAAGAAAGCACTTATAGGTAATGTAACTACGAGAATAATGTATTTACACAGATAAAATAGGAGTTATTATTACGTTGATTCATGCTACAATGTAGGATATAAAATTAACTGTTCTTATTTTGTAGTTTTTCTTTTCCATGATTTTGATGGTTTTCTTTTCAGTAAAAATGCGATTTATTTTCTGGACTTGTATAGTTTAGGCTATTTTTTAGTACAGCGATGTATGTTTTTTTTGTATTTTTGCGCAATATTGTTAAATGGTTTAATTGATTTTGTTAATCATGGATGCTATGAATTTTATAGCTGTTGACTTTGAAACAGCAACCAATGATAGGATGGCCTGTCAAGTAGGAATAGTTATTGTTGAGAATGGGGTAATTGTGAAGAGAATAGTTAAGTTGATTCAACCTCCACATAATAGGTATGATGCCAATACAATAGTAGTACATCATATCACACCGGAACAGACAAAACATAGTCCTACTTTTGATAAGATTTGGGAGGAAGTAAAAGATTATTTTATAAATACCACAATTGTGGCTCATAATGCGCAATTTGATGAAGATGTATTAAACCGTAATTTATTCTATTACGGTATTTCATCTATGGGTATTCTTCCATTTAGATGTACATGTAATTTATATAATAGAGTTGGGTTACATGATTTATGTAAGGCATTTGGCATGTCGCCAGATGGGCATCATGATGCTTTGTTTGATGCTGAATGTTGTGCAAAGTTTTATCTAAATTATTTAAATAGTGTAGAACCAGATTTTTCACAGATAACGAACCGCAAACCGAAATTTGATAAGTTAACTTCAAAGACATTGAAGGGGGATATTTTAAGGAAAGATTTGTCTCAGGGAGACCCTAATAACCCTTTCTATGACCGTAAAGTGGTTATAACGGGCGAATTCCTTTTAGATAGGAAAGAGTTAGCAAACCAATTAAAAAAAATGGGAGCTGACATAGATACGTCGATAACAAAGAGAACGAATTATGTACTTATTGGTACAGATCCCGGTCCTGCAAAAATGGAGAAATTAGAAAAGTTGATACATGACGGATTTAATATCCGCAAGTTGTTTCAACAGGATATAGATGCTATTTTATCGGGAAATTGGGAAGGGTATCATGCTGAAAAGGAAGTAAAAAAAGATTTGTCTTTTACTTATGATCATTATCTAAAACATCATGTTACTTTTGAATCTGATCGTAATATTATAGCATCTAAAGAACTGTATTATGGTACGGGATTTAAGGGAAACTTAGATTTGTTTAAGCAAATAACCGGTAATTTAGGAGCTGCGGGAGATGTAGAAATTTATCCAGAGACAAATATCTGTGTATTAAGTGATTCAACGTTAGAGACGTTGGAAGAGGGTGAAAAAGATGATACTATACTTTACATAGAGAATTATTATAATAATAATAAAGCCATTGTTTTTGACTTTGAATTTATATCAGAGAGTGATATCTTAGATTTTTGTAAGGGTAGATGTGAGCAGTGTGGTGATGAGGTAACGATGGAACTTTATGAGAAATATATGGAGTCGGCTATTCGTGCTACAGAGGTTGAAAGTAAGTACAAATTTAAGGGAGGAAAGAATTACTGTAAAGTCAACGGAAAGATCGTTCTTAAATTGGATGATGGGCGGACATGGTGTCCGAGTAGGCAATTCAGGGGAGATACTTATACGATAAAAGAGGATTGATAAATAAAATAAAAACACTTTTTTGGCACTTTCAAATATTATTCTCATATTTGCAGTGCTAAAACATGATTGTATAAATCCCGGTGAGCTTCGGTTAATTGCTCAAAGATATTCTGCGGGCTTTTTTTATGTCCTGTGGTTTCCTCTTTTTATGAGTGAAATGTTACATATATAATGAAATGGCGGTTGCCCTCTTTTCCAATTCTTAAGCCTTCGGGATTACGAATCATGTTTTAGCGAACGGAAAATG